>JAHFNN010000100.1 GCA_023267315.1 Candidatus Nomurabacteria bacterium
GAATGCGACAGAGTGGGTATGAAGAAGAAAGAGGCACCCTATCGTCTGCGTAAATATCATGCGATGATTGAAGAAGTACTCCGTGATCCTATTTCAGTTGGACAATTAGCCATTGATGGAACTATACTAAAAAACGAACTTGGAATTACACCAGGACCACGCATGGGATTTATTCTACACGCGCTACTTGAAGAAGTCCTCGACGAGCCGACAAAAAATTCGCGAGAATATCTGGACATACGCGTAAAAGAACTGAACGATCTTTCAGATTCTGCGCTTCGCGAACTAGGAGAAGCTGGTAAACAAAAAAAGGAAGAACTTGAAGAAGGTGAGATTGATAAACTCCACAAAAAGCACGGAGTATAGAGTACCAAATTTGCGAATCAAACATTATAATAATCAAAGCATTATGAATCCACGAAAATATACAAAAGAAATAATTATTGAGAAAGCTAAACAAACTGGAGTCACTGATGAGCGAGCAAATCAGATTTACGAGCGGGGAAGTGCTATTGCAACCCTTCGCGTGTATAAAAAGGCAATTGAAAAACTTGATGAGTACGATAGAAGCCAACTTGAAGGAAAACCTACCGAGGTTATTCGACTATTTTTTGAACAAAATCCTGGAAAAGTCCTCTTTCTTACTGACGATGAAATCCAAGCAGTGGAAGATGCAACATGGGAGGAATACTTCTCTCAGTAATATACGAAATAAAAAACAGGCACCCCTCAAACGAATGAAGAATGCCTGCACTACTCAAAAAAAGAACTACTGAATGATTACACAAGGGCATACACCCGTGCTGGTGTTACTCCTGAAAGATTTCGGAGTGCACGATTGTGAATAACACCTTGAGGTTTTACAACCTTACGCTTACGACCACAACTGGCAACATAGTTTGTTGACTCTATCGGGCTACCACCAACCCAAGGGATCACAACAAATGTGTTGGGCCGTTCATCAAACTTAAGCGTGTGTTGCATATCATGCCTTTTAAATAAGCCTTCAACAGCATTAGCATCATTTTCGTCAACGCATTTTATAACGCTGACGTTTCTTTTTTTATCGTGACTTACATTTAAATGTGTCGCGGTAAAATAGAGACCTCCGTTGATGAATTTGAGTAATTCTTTGTGTGCGGCAGATGAATCTCCAATACCTTTTACCATCGAAGCATGGAAGCTCCTTTCGGTAAAAAGCCTTTCGGGGTTTGTTAAATAAATCCCGCGGATCTTGATCCATAAACCGACACCTTTCTCATATTTTACAGTAATTGTGTTACTGTACTCCGTCACTTCTTTACAAATGGCATCTATAACCTCAGGGGTTATGCCTTGAGTATTAATGTAAATTTGTGGACCCTTTCCAGGGAATTCAACGCAGTGAAGCGTCAATTGCTGCTTTACGATAGTAGGCAGTCCTTCTAATTTTTGCTTGAGCCGTGATGTGGCTTCCTTGTCGCCTGTGGCGTCTTTTGGGGCTGTAATCATTTGCTTTTTAGTTTTAAAATTACCGTATCTTTTATACACTAAAAATATACTTCTGTCAATGAATTGCTTTGTAAATTATGGGTATAATCAAATCTATGAAAATTGGAATATTCGATTCTGGGGTCGGAGGACTCATCATGACCCGAGCAATCGTGGATACATTACCGAAATATGATTACATTTATTTAGGTGACACCAAACGAGTGCCCTATGGACCTCGATCTCAAAAAGAAGTGTTTCAATTTTTAAAAGAGGGCGTCCAATATCTTTTTGAGAAAGAGTGCACACTCATTATTGTTGCATGTAATACAGCCTCAGCACGAGCACTCAGAAAAGTTCAACAGACTTATCTGCCAAAATATTTTCCAGACCGAAGAGTGTTGGGCGTCATCATTCCGACCGCTGAAGAAGTAAGTACGGCGAAACGTATCGGAATAATCGCGACAGCCGGCACCGTAAAATCAGGCACGTATGCACTGGAAATACAGAAACTAAATCCACCTGCGGTTATTTTTCAACAAGCAGCCCCACTACTTGTTGAATATATTGAAAAAGGGGATATGAAACGTGCAGAAAAAGCACTTGAGACATATCTCAAACCACTTATTGCTAAAAAAATAGATACATTGATTCTGGGATGCACACACTACCCAATCGTAAAAAATGTTGCGCGAAAAATAATCGGACCACACGTGCGTGTAATATCACAAGATGAATGTATTCCCCAAAAAACTGCGGAGTATTTAAATAGACACCCCGAAATCGAAACAATGCTTTCAAAAAAACGACACCGAAGCATCTGTCTCACAAAAGAAACAAAGACCATAGATGTGCTGGCTGCTAGATGGTTTGGTAAGAAAATAAAAATAGAAAAAGTGAAAATATAATTACAAATAAATTAGCTTCCTTGGATTGTTTCCAAAGAAGCTATTTTATTGCATCAGAGGCAAGAAAAGTAACCTTATATAACACCTAAACAAACATGAAAACACAAAAAACAATAGCGTAACGGAGAGGCCTGTAGGGGACTGCAAGCAGCCCAACTACAGGCTAAACCCTTACATTAAATTACACACTAACTGTAGCACTGTGTAAATTTTGTGCAAGTAGCCGGCGTTACTTATAGATTGAGTTTTATTTCAATAGGACAGTGATCCGATCCGTAATAATCAGACAAGATACTAGCGGAAATAAGCTGTTCACGCAGTTTATTTGAAACAAAAAAATAATCGATTCTCCACCCTACATTGCGATCACGAGCACGAGAAAGCTGATCCCAATACGTATACACCCCAGTATCATCAGGATGAAAATGACGAAATGAATCGATATAACCAGCCTTAATTATTGCATCAATACCAGCCCGCTCTTCTTTGGTAAATCCATGCGATCCTTCAGATTCTTTTGGTCGAGCAAGATCGATTGCCTCATGTGCCACATTCAAATCGCCACAGAAAATTACCGGCTTTTTCTTTTCAAGCGTCTTGCACATTTCCAAAAACGCTGGGTCCCATTTTTCATGACGAAGCGGAATACGTGAAAGATCTCGTTTCGAATTCGGCGTATACACATTCACTATATAAAATTTTTCAAATTCTGCGGTGATGATTCGCCCTTCACGAGATGGATCCCCGTAAGGATCAGTGGACATATCATATTTTTTTAAAATTGCAGCAGGGAATCCTTCGGTGACAGATAGTGGTTTTTCTTTTGAATAGATCGCAACACCACTGTATCCTTTTTTTAATTCTGGATGAGAAAAATAAGAAAAATAACCAGAATAATTTCGTAGATGTTCAGGAATCTGATCCGGTGTTGATTTTGTTTCTTGAAAACAAACAATGTCCGGTTTATATTTTTCAAATAATGGTTCAAAAAACCCTTGCTTAATCGTGGCACGAATACCATTAGTATTCCATGAGATAATTTTCATATTATTTTCTACGCAGTAAAGTCACTAGATACGCCACTTCTGGTCGATCTTTAATATGCTCTATGTTCTGCTCAATAATTTCAAACGTATCGCTAAATATATCCGCGATTTTTTCTTTTGTAAAAAAATTATAGTAAATTCCTTCTTTTTCAAAAATATCTTTTGTAGATTTTTTCGGAGTCCAATCGAG
>JAHFNN010000017.1 GCA_023267315.1 Candidatus Nomurabacteria bacterium
ATGTTTACTGGTGGCTCTTTGACTGCAACAGCCCAAAAGTATGACTATGAAAAAAATACATGGAAACCACTTACCGGTGTCTCGATTGGTGTGACGGTACCAAATCCATCTGATCCATATAATCCGACAGTGGTTACTTCGGCTTCTGTTGATGGGAATGGAAGCGCTACATTCACACTTACTAGTGCGGGGACCTACTTAATCGGTATTGTTGAGGATTATTATTATCCATCCTATACGGTCGTAGTTACACCCCCTCCAGGTGGTGGAGGCGTAACTACAGTACAGACACAGGCAAAGACATTTGATGTCCAAGCAGCTCTCGGATATTTAAAACAAACAGAGTCAACCGATGGGTCATTTTTGGGCAGTGATATGTACACTGATTGGGCTGCAATTGCATATGTCGCGGGAGGTGTTGATGGTGCTTCGCACGATGCAATGCTTTCCTATCTTACTTCACATAATAAATTGAGTACGATTCTTACTGATAACGAACGTCATGCTATGGCATTACTCGCGTTTGGACAAAATCCATATTCATTGGGTGGAATTGATTACGTAACTTCAATTACTTCTGCATTTGATGGAACTCAATTCGGTGATCCTTCATTAGTAAATGATGATATATTCGCGCTTATAGTGCTTCAAAAAACAGGATATACAGTAACTGATGATCTGATTGCTAAAGATATTGTATTTATTCTCTCGAAAAAAAAAGATGATGGGTCGTGGGAAGAGAGTGTCGATTTGACTGCTAGTGCAATACAAGCGCTTGAGTTCTTTAAAAATACTACAGGTGTTGATGTGGCGATTTCAAAAGCAGGTACCTATGTCCAAAATAACGAAAGATCTGACGGCGGTTTCGGTTCAGTTTCCACTACAAGCTGGGCGATGCAGGCAATGAATGATCTTGGTGCGACGTGGATTAAAGATGGCGTATCACCAATCGAGTATCTTGCATCAGAGCAAGCATTTGATGGTGGTTTATTGCTTTCAACAGATACTCAAGAAAATAGAGTGTGGGCTACAAGTTATGCGATACCAGCAGCGCTTGGAAAATCATGGAGCGCGATATTACATGGTGTCGATAAGAAAGTTCTGGTGGCTCAAGATGCCGCAATTAAAACAGCTCCAATCGCTACTATTTCTACTGATACACCGTCGGTCTTACCTGCTGTTGTGAAAAAAAATTCTAGTACTGATACTGCAATTAATACTTCCGACTCACTAAAAGTTGATTCGATGGTCTCTGGAGACACACAGGAAGAAAATAAAGTTGTACTGAGCGGGGCTGCAGCTCAGGCAATTTCGCCTCAGGAAAGATTTTCTCCATGGACAATGATAGGTGTGGCTTTCGGTATCATCGTTCTTGTATATTCGTATCGTCGTTTCTATTTACATAAGTAGCATGGTCTTAATTAAAAATCCCCCTGATTTCAAATCAGGGGGATTTTTAATATATAACCCAGTAGTCGCTTTTGTGTTAGATTATACGTATGAAGCATCTTTTTTATACAACCTCTGAATCGGCCTGGGATGGTCTCTATCATGCCATGCAATATGCCGAAAAGTCTATATACCTTGAGATGTATATCTTTGTTGATGATACAGAAAAAACTAACGATTTCATTGCCTTGCTTGTTGAGCGTGCACGCAAAGGGGTTATGGTTAAAATAGTGCTTGATCGATTTGGGAGCTTTGGTCTTTCTGGGGTTGCGCAAGAAAAATTACGAACGGCAGGGGTTGAGCTCCTATTTTTCAATCATATTTTTCGTCGTTTGCACCGAAAAATTGTTATTGTTGATGAAAAGATTGGATTCGTCGGAGGTGTGAATATTCATGAATCGGCTCGCGCGTGGAGTGACCTGCTTATTCAAGTAGAAGGGAAGATTGTAAACTCGTTAGTTGGTTCATTTTTTAGAACCTATCGTGCCTGTGGTGGACGAGATAGGAATGTTGTATATGTCCCGCGCCACAAGAAAGCAATGCTCGGTCGTACACGCATTTGGTTGCTCGAGCACGTTCCATATCTCAGACGCCCAAGACTTCGTGATGCATACACTGAAGCTATTTTGCGGGCAAAGTATCGCATTGTACTTGTTACACCGTATTTCACACCGAGTCGGTGGTTGATTGAATTACTTAAAAAAAGCGCAGAGAGAAAAATAGATGTTGAAATAATTGTGCCACATAAAACCGATAGCGCTTTTGTTTCTCGTGCAAATTTGCGATACATGAATATGCTCGCATCTTTCGGTGTTATTTTTTTTGAACTCCCACGTATGAACCACGCCAAACTACTTCTTATTGATGAGAATCTTGCCCTTGTGGGTTCTCAAAATATTGATGCGTTATCTTTTGATTTTAATGTTGAGGTCGGACTTTTTTTCTCTGATCCCAAAATGATTTCTGACCTCATTGCAATTATTGATGGATGGAAAAAAGAATCAATGCTTTTTACACCGTCGTCACATGTTAGTCTTTTTGATCGAGTGCTGTCGATTTTTGTTAGATTATTGCAGCCATTTTTATGATGTGGTATTTACGGGTGCAGTAAACTCCAGTATACTTTTTACGTAGTACAGTATTTTGTATGTATTTTTACCCAATTTTTAAAGGATTTTTAGTTGGTCTCATTATCGCAATACCTACTGGCCCGGTTGGTTTTTTGTGCGCGAAGCGTGCGCTTACGAAACATTGGCATGCATCCGTTGTTTCAGCACTTGGGTCAATTGTTGCGGATCTCATCTTTGGTTTGATTGTTATTTTCGGTATTACCTCAGTGCTGCATTTTTTTACTCATGAACATAACACGATTCGTCTTTTTGGCGGGTTGCTCCTTATCTACATCGGAATCAAAACTTTTTTTGATGTTCCACCAGAAATTGTTCCGGGGTTAAAAAAATATGAACATCTCGGAAATTTTACGTCTACATTTTCGCTGACGATTACAAATCCAATCCAGATTGTAACCTTGCCCTTGGTATTCTCGGCAATCGGAACAGGAGTCGCTCCTGATAACTTTATACAAGCGACTTTCTTTATTTTGGGACTTGCGATCGGGTCCTGTGTTACATGGGTTATTTTTATCGCTGTTGCTTCAGCTTTAAAGAAGTATATACAAGAACATCATTTCAGTCTTATTAATAAGATTTCAGGTGGACTTATATTAGCAACTGGACTCTTCATTTTGGGGACTGTCCTATTTAGACATGGTATATAACAGCTATATCTAAAATGGTATACCCCGTGAGATATTAAATAATGCAGAATGGTTTTTCCTGAATATTTTACGTGTAAAGTGATAGTATAATTGATTTTTTATATTTTCTATCTCATGGGGTATACTAAATGTATTAGCAGTATAATTTTACATAACATATGAGTCACGGAGGACATGGACACGGAGGAGGGCTATCCACAGGGTGGATTGTTCTGATTATCGTTGCGATTATCATCATTATCAACGCGGTTGCAAACGCGCAGATTTCTACGTACTAGGAGTGTGTAAATAATTTTCTCACATGGATTCTATAAAACTAAAATCAAGTATTGTCGTCATTATTTTTTTAGGCATTGTTGGCTACGCATTTTACTATAAGCAGACACACTATACTGGCAAGGTGACTAATTTTGCTGAATGTGTGCAGGCGGGGTATCCGGTACGTGAGACTTCTCCACGTGAATGTATTGGATTTAATGGAGCTCACTTTGTCGAAAATCAAACAAATAATGACACTGGAGTAATTTCAGAGAATGGCACAGTTTCAGGCGTCGTTACCATTGGCCCAATTTGTCCTGTTCAAACAGTCGGGCGACCATGTAACACTCCTCCTGATATGTATACCTCTCGGGAGGTTGTTGTCTATGATCAAAGTGGTGGTATTGTTTCTCGTATTAGACTCGATGAACTTGGAAAATATACAGTAACATTGCCTCCTGGAACATATTCTCTTGATGTGGTTCCGTGGTCTGGAATAAATAAAAGCGTACCTAAACAAGTGGTAGTTTTTGCCAATCAAAATATTGGAGTTGATTTTAATATTGATACAGGTATTCGATAAATCTATTCGTAATCAACACAGTACTTACTAATGTTGTCTTAATTTTTTCAGTGTAATTATTCATGACATTTTTTTCTTTGCTCATAGTGGTGCTTGGTTTATCGTTTTTTGAAACGATATCAAGCATTGATAACGCGATTATTAATGCTGAAGTGCTCTCGACTCTTAAACCAAAGGCGCGGAAATGGTTTTTGTTGTGGGGAATGCTCATCGCGGTTTTTCTTGTTCGCGGATTATTGCCATGGGTTATTGTATGGGCATTCAATCCAGGATTAGGAATGATTGGTTCATTGACCGCGACATTTTCAAATGACCCAAGGGTTCTCGCGAGTATTACGGAGTCGGCTCCGATATTACTCATTGCTGGATCAGTATTTCTTATATTTCTTTTCCTGCACTGGCTTTTTCTTGAAGAAAAACATTTTGGTCTACCACGGACAGAAAAATTTTTTATGGAACGGGGTGTCTGGTTTTATGGAATTGCTTCTATCATCCTTATTGTTATCACTTCGTATGCAATCAATATAAGTTCTGCTATGGTGCTCGGGGCACTTATCGGCTCGTCAGCATTTTTCGTTACACAGGGGTTCAAAGAAAATGCTGAGAAAGATGAACGTAAATTAATGCATGCTCCACGAAGTGATATGAGTAAACTCTTATACTTGGAGATCATTGATGCGACATTCTCAATTGATTCAGTGTTAGGTGCATTTGCGTTCACCTTATCAGTGCCGCTTATTCTTATCGGTAATGGGTTGGGAGCACTGGTAGTGCGTAAACTGACAATGGGAAATATCGCGCGGATTAAAAAATATATCTATCTTAAAAATGGCGCAATGTATTCTATTTTGTGTTTAGGGATTGTGATGTTGCTTGATAGTTTTGGAGTACATATTCCTGAATATATTTCACCGCTCGTGACCGTTGGTGTTGTTGGGTTTTTCTTCATGAAATCTCACTATGCATTAAAGCGAATTCCTCAGGTATAGACTCTATTTGCCAGGAAGTCCTGATGGGGTATACTTTTATACACATATGATTCGTCCGCATTTTTCAATCAAAGACGCGCTACTACTTGGGTTTCAGTCAGTCAGAAAAAATTTCTTTGTCCTTGTCGGTACCATGGCCTGTTATCTCTTTTTTGTCGCTGCGTGCTATTACGTTCTTGAACTTTTGTGGCAAAAGAACCACACACTACATTATTTTTTTTACGGAGCGTCGGGTATTTTTGAGCTTTTTATAACTGCTGGTCTGTTGTCTATTGGCTTCAAGATTATTGCAGGTGGTCGGCCTGTCTTTTGGGACCTTTTTTCTCAAAGCAACATACTCATCCGGTTTGTATCAGGCACGATTCTCTTCGGTATTATCTGCCTCCTACTTCCAACACTCCTTGTGATTCCCACAGGAGTATTTATTTATCACCACGAGAATACCTATGCAGGTATTTCTCTGCTAGCTACATTCTTATGGGTAGGGTATTTTGGAATCATGTATCGATTTTTTGCTTTCACGATTGTTGATCGGGGCGTTCGTGCGGTTGATTCTCTTCGTATCTCAGCAGCAATTACCAAAAGGGTGAGGTTCAGACTTTTTATATTATTTATTGTTTCGGTTGGAGTGGTGCTGATAGGGTATATACCAGGACTTATTGTTATTTCACTCAATCATCTTATGTTCGGTAATGCGTTGCTCCTTCTCGCAACCGCGATTACTGTTCCGATTATTCGTATCGCACATATATCCGTATATCGGAAATTGATGATTGAACATGAGAGTAATGATGCGATACGGCATCTGTTTCCATCTCAGCATCCTGTGTAGTTTTTTATTGAAAATAAAAAGTGCATCAATTGTTAAACAATTGATGCACTTTCGTCTGGATATGTATTAAACCTTAGTGTATACCTGAAGTGGATTTTTGTGCGGTGAACATTTGAGGAGCAGTGAATGCTCTGTTGACTTTGACTACCACAGGGGAATTTCTCTTTTTCCCGAGCCCTCGTTCTACTCTTGTCTCTCCTTGAGGTTTTTTCTCGCCGCGAATTGTGCCTTTTTGGAGGAGGGAATTTTCTTTTTCATTGGAAAATTGAGATTGAATCTCTTTGAATTGCGTCAGGCTCATTCCGACATTTTTAAAGTTAAAAGATTCATTTTGCATATGGCTTTCAAATTTCTTAACTAAGCGTGATATCTTACACACGATGCCATACTTGTCTTTGATCTTTTTGTCTTTAAACAGTTTTATCTGTCTGAATAGCTGGCCAGCTGTTTTTTTGAGCTGGAATTCTTTTTCATTTTTCTCGTTAGCCATGACTAAGATTTTTAAGGTTATACAAATGTGAAATGACAAAATAATACCCAATCAACATATCACATTATGTATTTTTGTCAATATCAATGCAGTACTGTAGGTGAGGGTATATAATAACCATATGTATTTATTTGAAGAATCGTATAAGAAGTTGAATAAAGAGCAACGAGCTGCTGTTGATGCTATTGAAGGTCCGGTTATGGTTGTGGCGGGACCGGGAACAGGTAAGACTCAGATTCTCTCTCTTCGTATTGCCAATATTTTAAAAAAGACGGATACCAAGCCAGAACAAATCTTAGCACTTACATTTACTGAAGCTGCTGCATACAATATGCGTCGTCGCTTAGCCCAACTTGTGGGTAGTGTGGCGTACCGTGTCACTATCAATACGTTCCATGGATTTTGTAATGATGTTATCAAAAAATACCCAGAAGATTTTCCGCGCATTATTGGTTCAAAAGGCATTACTGAAGTTGAGCAAGTGTCGATTATTGAAAAGATTATTGAGGAGGGGTCATTCGTGCTCTTAAAACCTTTTGGTGATCGTTTCCTCTACGTTCGCGATATTTTGAAATCAATCAGTGAACTTAAGCGTGAAGGGATTTCATGTACACAGTTTAGTGAACTTGTTATAAAAGAAAAAAGAGAATTCACGACGATTCCGGATTTGTACCATGTTAAAGGTGCACATAAAGGGAAAATGAAAGGTGAGTATCAGAAGTATGAGCGTAAGATTTTAAAAAATGAAGAGCTTGCAACTATCTATACTGCGTATGAAAGAGCTCTTACTGAACGAAAGCAGTATGATTTTAACGATATGATCTTAGAGGTACTTAAAACGCTTCTTGTAAATACCACACTTCTGCAAATGCTTCAAGAAGAACATCAGTACATATTAGTTGATGAGCATCAGGATACAAACAACGCACAAAATAAAATTATAGAACAGATTATGAGTTATCATGAGAATCCAAATCTGTTTGTCGTTGGTGATGAGAAGCAAGCTATCTTCCGTTTCCAGGGTGCATCGCTTGAGAATTTTAACTATTTCCAAAAAATATATCCGACGGCAAAATTAATTACGCTTACCGAAAATTATCGCTCAACACAGACGGTGCTAGATACCGCGCATCGACTCATTCCAGGGCGAGTACCGCTTACGAAGAATGTTTCTCACACCGAGAAAGCGATACAGATTGGTGAATTTGAAACAGAGGCAAGTGAGCGCTATTTTGTAGCTCATGATATCAAGAAAAAAATTGATACTGGTGTACCGGCTAGCGAGATTGCTATTTTGTATAGAAATAATAAGGACGCATTTCCTATCGCACGAGATTTGGCACGTCTCGGTGTCTCGTGTGTAATCGAATCAGATGAAGATCTTTTTTCTCAATCTGATGTGCAGAAATTACTTGTTATACTGCGTGCAGTTTGTGGCTATGGAAATGATGTGCATTTGGTGCCACTGCTCCATGTATCTCTTTTTGGTATTGATCCACTTGATATGTATAAATTTTTACAGACGGTTTCTCTGACAAAAGAGTACTCGGTGTATGACTACCTTTCGGAGCAGAGACTCTTGGAGAAAATGGGGTTGCCTACAAAAGATTCTCCTCTTGTGGCGCTTGGTGGTAAATTGAAAAGATGGGTGCATGAATCTCACGAAAAAGACTTGATGACTTTTTTTGAATATATCGTACGAGATTCAGGACTTCTTGAAAATATAATTACGCATGGAAATAGTATCGAACGTCTGGATGCATTAAATGCTCTTTTTGATGAGGTTCGGAGTATCGTAGAGATAAATGCCCAAGCGACACTCACTGATTTTTTTGCGTATATAGATACGATTAAAAAACATAATTTATTTTTACGCCGACATCGGGGGCGTAGTGCAGGGAACGCGGTACATCTTATGACTGTCCATCGAGCAAAAGGTCTTGAATTTGCTCATGTCTATATCATTCGGGTGGTTAACGGAGTTTTTGGTGGGAAAATAGAGCGAGAGCGACTACCTTTGATTGAGTCGGTATACAAGATCTAATTGTCGTTGTAAAAAGTCTATTGTGTGGATAATCAACTATCGTTCTCTACAGAAAGGAGTGTATAATAAGAACATTATAAACGTTCGTTAATTATTAGAATTTAATCATGGAAAATATGAATACTAATTCAAAACAAAATCCACTTGTCATGATCCTCCTCGTAGTGATCTTGGCATTGGTGGCGTACCTTGTGATAAATGGTACGACAAAAACGACACAGGTTGCTGAAAACCAGTCTGCAGCGGCAGCTTCAAAAACTGTACATTGTGAATATACTGATCACGGTGCTGATTACGATTACAATCCTTATTTACCAGGGGGAGCTAATAGTTATACTATTACCAATCAGGGAAAGAAAACAATTCTAAGTTCTAAGACCAATACTTGCGGGGTTGATCTAACTACAGGAGAGGTTAATACAAAAATGTACACATGTGATTATTCTGGCCAGGTGTCACAGTTCCTTCTCCCAACTCTATCATCTGTTGGGGCAACATCTTGTCAAAATGGGGCTCTTGTCGGTAGTAAGTTAACAGCGAAGATTACAAGTAAACCTTCTTGTACTAATAATGTAGGTATGGAAATTCAAGCTAGTGTCACACCAGGTGATACTAAGCCTGTCTCATTATCGGGACTTACATTTATGATAGATGGAGTACCAGTTAATAATCCATATGGTTCATGGGCGCACAATCAATATCCTACAAGCAATCTTATAACAGACTACATCTTCCCAGGAGGATTCTCAGTTTCTTCGGGGACGCATACAGAGACAGTAAAAGCTTGTGATTCTACTGGTTGTGTTACATCGGCGCCAGTTAGTTTTTCTTGTAAATAATTATTAAGTCCAAAATAAAAAACTGCCCATTAATGGGCAGTTTTTTATTTTGGAAAAATACTAAAATAGGCTATGCCCAAGACGACTAAAAAACAGAGGACAATAATACTTCTAAAAGTGTTGAATCCGTAAAAAATGAAATAGGTAAGGCAATGACGAGCGTCGACTCCTGTATGCTGCACTCATACGAGAGAGCGAGAGCGACTACCTTTGATTGAGTCGGTATACAAGATCTAATTGTCGTTGTAAAAAGCCTCTGTTGTGGATAACCACGCACTACTATTTATTGGGGAGTGTATAATAAGAACATTATAAACGTTCGTTAATTATTAGAATTTAATCATGGAAAATATGAATACTAATTCAAAACAAAATCCACTTGTCATGATCCTCCTCGTAGTGATCTTGGCATTGGTGGCGTATCTTGCTATAAATGGTGTAACAAAGACAACTCAAGTTGCTGAAAACCAGCCTGCAGCGGCAGGAGGAAAGAGTGGAGGTGGTGGAAACGCTCAAGCATTACCTACAATTTCAACAAGCATACTTAGTGCGACAAAAATCTCTATTTCTGCTACACCAACAGTGTATAGTGGTGTTCCTGTCAAAGTTGTAGGTTATGATTTTGTAGATAATACTGGAGCTGTTTCGTATATACGCGAAGATTCGACAACAGATAGTGTGGCTCGTGTACCACTCATTAAATACGGTGAGCAAGTTAATCTTTCTAGTGCAACAATAGGTGGATTAAAACCTGGTATGCATTACACAGTTATAGGCACAGCTTGTGGATATAAAACTGCTACAAGTTACTTCCCTGATTATTGTGCTCAAACCAATCAAATATCAATAACAATGCCAAATGCAGTGCAGGAAGCAACTCCACCTACTATTGGCGTGCCTTTCTATTTAAATTATAGTGGTGGTGCAAATCCTGTTTACCGTGCCGTTGCTGTAAGAGCAGATGATGTTACTGGAATGGATAGTGATCCTTCATACTTTGCGGTAACAATGACCTTCCCTCCATTAGATAGTGGTTATAGAATGTTAGATATTTATAGAGGTCATATACATGCTTGGAATAACCCTCAAGGTGCTATATATTACTACACATTGGATTGGCATGCTGATGCTGGTGCAACTGTGAACGCTATTGTTACCGCTGAGGATATATTCCATAATTCTACTACCAAAACAGGTACATTTGTGGTACCACCATTCCGTTAGGAATAAAGTGTTAGATACATCTAGATTTATACTAGAAGAAAAAACTGCCTTTAATAAGGCAGTTTTTTCTTTGGGAAAAATGTTAAGATAAAGCCGTGCCAAGAGCAATAAAAAAAACACAAAAAAAAACAGCGCCCGGTGGAATTCTTAGAGAAATCATTATGGATACAGACAACGACGAGCGTCGGCTCCTGTATGTTGCCCTTACACGCGCGAAAGAGAGTGTGACGCTTACGTATGCTAAAGAGGGGGACGATCACCGAGAGAATTTACCCTCAGAGTTTTTAACTGAGATTATGTCTGAACAAGCAGAAAAAATTGATACAGACGTGTGGGAAAAAGCTTTTACGAATGATGTTGAATTTAAATTCACCACCCCTCATAAATCTCCCGGACTTCTCGAGCATGCATCGATTCATGATGTTACATTTGTGCGAGAGCTTTTTAGTGCGCAAGGATTATCTCCAACTGCACTCAATAATTATTTAGAGTGCCCGTGGAAATATTTCTATCAAAATCTTATTCGGATTCCCTCAGCTCCATCAAAACATCAATCATATGGTATTGCGGTGCATGGTGCGCTTGCAGATTTTTTCAATCATATAAAAGAAGAAGAAGTCGGTAAAGAATATTTGCTTGCTTCATTTGAACGATGGATGAATATTGCCTCATTTAATCCACGTGATTTTACTGAAACAAAAGAGCGGGGGACAAAAGCACTTTCTGGTTGGTATGATACATACCACGCACTGTGGAATATACGAACACAGACTGAGTATAAAATAAAAGGCGTGTTACTCACAGATACTATTCGATTGACGGGTGTATTGGATAAAATAGAACGTGCCGATGATGATACGGTGACTGTTGTTGATTATAAAACCGCAAAACCAAAATCACGCAACGAGCTTATGGGTCTCACAAAAAATGCAGACGGTAATTACTATCGCCAACTCATTTTCTATAAATTACTCCTCAAATATTACAAAGAAGGTGAGTATCGGATGCGCTATGGCGTAATTGATTTTATTGAACCGGATGATAAAGGAATATACCATCGAGAAGTATTTGAAATTACCGATGACGAAGTAGTCCAACTTGAAAAAAGAATTCGTGAAATTGCAGATGAGATTCTTACTCTTAAATTTTGGGATTCACGTTGTGGAGAAAAAGATTGTGAGTTTTGTGCACTACGGAACATGATGCGGTAAATATTTCTGAGGAGATAAAGACTTATAGCTGTTTTTAACTAAAACAGGGGACGGGGGCCATTATCGAGCCATCCGAGATAAAAACCAATCAGTATAAATAAGATAAGGGCTACTACAATTATCCAGAGTCCTTTTTGGGGTTTTAATTTCATGTCCACAGTCTATCATATACAGCATTTTATATGCCTATGATATACTAACTACTGTAGGAAGCTGAAAAATATGGAAACAATGACTGTACATGGTCATACGGTGAAATTTGATCCGTCTGGACATAATATTAAAATTGGACTTCATTATCTTGAGGATCATTTAAGTAGTGAAGAGGCAGAGCCATTTTTTACTCAAGCAAAAAATCATAGTTCTGCTCAATTTTCAACCAGTGACGATTATAAATTTACACTGGTCCACCATGATAGTGGCTACTACGAAATTACTGCACGGGATTACTAATTTTATATATACATAAATACTATGGCTACAAAAGGAAAGATGAAGGTTTTAGTTGTTGATGATGAAAAAGCAATTTCACACGCCCTTGAATTAAAATTATCACATGATGGTTTTGATGTTGTTGTCGCGTCAAATGGAGAGGATGCACTAGAATCTATTGCTAAAGAAAAATTTGATTTAATACTCCTTGATTTAGTGATGCCACGTAAGGATGGTTTTGAGGTCCTTGAAGAACTCCATGCCAAAGGTAACACTGTTCCTATTATCGTCACTTCAAATTTGGGGCAGGAGGAAGATAAGAAACGCGTTGAGCATTTAGGAATTACGCACTATCTTATCAAGTCCAATACATCAATCACTGACATGGTTTCAAAAATAAAAGAAACATTAGGGGTCGCATAATATATCATTACACTATGAATGATGAACAAATAAAAAAAATACTTCTTGCAGGGAATTATGTAAGCAATGAAGATCTTGCGCTTGCAGATAAGAAGATATCTCGTGGGGAATCTCTCACAGAGTATCTTATCAATGAGGGTATTATTTCGCGAACAATTTTAGGGCAAGCTACTGCTGAATTTTATAAAGTTCCATATGCTGATCTATCTGCGAATACTCCAATTCGTAGTGAGATCATCAAGATCCCCGAAGAAACTGCACGAAAATTTAGAGTCATCTTATTCAATGATGATATTAAGAAAGTAACTGTTACGACCGACAATCCGACGGCTCCTGATTTAGCAAAAGTTCTGATCGCCCTTTTTAAAGGTCGCGATATTGTTGTGTGTTATTCATTGCCGGAGGATATCGATGCACTTCTTGTTGTATATCAAAAATCACTCGAGACAAGATTTTCAAAAATCATTAAAGAGGGAAGTCGTGTTGCTCCAGATATTATCGATGAAGTTATTAGTGATGCGATCACACTCAACGCATCTGATATTCACTTAGAGCCTGTAGTTGATGACCTGGTGATTCGTTTTCGTGTCGATGGTGTGATGCAGGAAGCTGGCCGAATCAAGAAAATGTATTATGAAAACATCTTGAACCGTATCAAGGTGCAGGCGCGTATGCGTATCGATGAACACTATGCTGCACAAGATGGATCGATTAGGTATCAGCGAGATGGTAAGAACGTTGATTTGCGCGTCTCAGTTGTCCCAACGATTGATGGTGAAAAGGTTGCGATTCGTGTGCTTGGTGAATACGTTCGTGGTATTACGTTGGCAGATCTAGGTCTTTCCAAAGACGATGAAGCAACGATTCGTGAGTCTGCAGATAAGCCATTCGGTATGATACTGGTTACTGGACCAACTGGGTCTGGAAAGACAACTACACTCTATGCCTTGCTCCGTATTTTGAATCAGCCACAAGTGAATATTACGACGATTGAAGATCCTGTTGAGTATCGATTAGTCGGAGTGAATCAAATTCAAGTTAATGTAGCAACCAATTT
>JAHFNN010000086.1 GCA_023267315.1 Candidatus Nomurabacteria bacterium
GTGCTGCGGATCAACGCGAATATAGTTGGGACAAAACTGAAAACGGCAGGGCTGTACTCGGCAGACGACAAATAGTGCTTCAACGTACCCGATCCGACGAGGAAATAAAACTTATCACTGATTCGAGTGTAGCCCGTTCGTTGATGGATATCAATGGAGTTTGGGGATTCGAAGCGGGACTTTATAAAGTAACCATTTACAAAGGTCCCTATGCTTCTTGGGACGACATTGAGCTAAGGATTCTCGAAGTGATTGAGTATGCCTTCACACATGAGCCTACGATCGAAGCCCGTGTGCCAAACATGATCCAGACAACTGGTGGGAACGTCACAAGCTGGGGAGAAGAAAATTTTGTACTGGGATACGAACCAGTAAGAGAATGTGAAAAAGATCATAAACCCTGAACATCCTCTGATGTTCAGAACCAACTACTGGAAGACTTGATCTTCTGGTAGTTTTTTTTACTTCCGCCTTGGAAGCTCAACTTCCAAATTCTACCTCTTCGAAAGTTTCTCTATTACTCAATATTATTTGAAGAGCTTCTTCTGCAAACAGTTTGTATTCATTCTTATTCTTGAACTGATCTAAAATTATATTCTTATGGCAAAAGTTCGAAACATCATCCTCCCATACAAACTCCTCCCAACTAGACTTGGAAGTTGAGCTTCCAAGTCTGTGGACTTGATTATTCAGATTAATATATGAGCTTAGATAGAGAAGGTACTTATTTGAATCGACATACTTAGCCTTGTAACGTCCTTGGAATAAAGATCCTGTTCGATAAAATTTTGAATTAAAATATTTGGTATATCCTGTAGAAAGTCTATGCATGAATTTCTCAATCCCCTGGTCAGAAACCTGCTCAACAAGAAAATGGTAGTGGTTTGCATTAAGACAATACGAAACAAACCGGACTAATTTTTGTTGCGCCATCACTTTATCAATTTTTTGAATAAATGAATTTTCATATATACTTCCAATAGGTTCAATCACATTGAACTCATCCATACTTTGAAGAAACCTACTAAAATCATTATTGTCTGTAAAAATACTACGTTTATCTACACCCCTATTGTAGAGATGATAGAACTCGCCATTTTGGAAATCTGTTTTTCTCATACTTGAGCAATTTGGAAGTTTTGGAAGTTGAGCTTCCAAGTTAAAAGGATATTGTGAGAGGGGTACCCAAGCCTGTTATATAGTCATAGTGCTTGCGGGCATCGCAGTAGTATGTGCAACTGCCATTTGAACCGCTCGTAATATCTCTGAAATAAAGAGCGTGGCCAATCGACGCTTTATCGGCATAAAATTTCTGATGAGTAGCCGAATGTCCGAGAGCTTGAATAGCTGCCCATTGTGGAGCACCTGCACTTGTCCCTCCCAATACAAACCAACCTTTTTTGGTGTTGTATCCTAAGCTATCGTATACAGAAAACCCTCTATGCGGATCTGCATTATACGCCACATCGGGTACAGCACGCTTTTTGTTCGCTCGAGGAATAGTATATGAAGATTGATAGTCAGGTTGAAGAATATATGTGCTCACGCCTCCACCGGATCCACTCCAAGCTGTTTCTTTTTTCAAATCACCATTTGTATCTATTTCAATCGAAGAACCTCCTACACTTACCACATGCGCCGACACTGCAGGCCAACTCACACCTGCACCGTTATCGCCCGACGAAGCAAAAAACACGGCACCATATTTGCTTACAAAATGATCTTCAAGATTTGTTTCTTCGGGGAACTCCTTACCACCAAAGCTCATTGATATTGCAACTACATCTGCACGGGATCGCGCATAATCGATTGCATCCAACAAATGTGAACCGCTTGGTGAAATTGCTTCTACAAGCAAAATCTTTGCCTTCGGCGCAATTGCATGTGCCCACTCCACATCCATGGATGTTTCTAACGTCCAACCGGAGTTAGATAACAGAGCACCTGCCATTTTGTGCTTTTCAAAACAACCATTCACGCTAGTACATGGGGAAATTTTAAACTGTGTATCAAAAACACCGAGATCACCTTCAATATTTTTATCGTCGTAAGCTCCAATAATAGCAATTGTGCCACTTCCCCCTGTTGATGGAAGATGATAAATATTTTTTATTTGATCGGGAGTTAATCCATGCGGAGATGTTGCCACATCACCACTGATATGAATCGGTGGCCGTGCCTTGAACGTACTAAAATGTGTCGATGCAGACACCAAACCAGCGTTCGAGAATAGTAAAAAGATAAGTGTTATATATTTTAATAGCTCGGAAATTTTTTTCATACAGCGATAAAAGCATATTCGCATATATGAATCAATAGTAATTCTTGAAATTATGAAATTTTTACTTGGAAGCTCAACTTCCAAGTATACTGGCGATCTTAAAATTTGAACACCCTTTTAGTGTTCAGAACCAACTGCTGGAAGACTTGATCTTCTGGCAGTTTTTTTATTTCGGCTATACGACGAGCAATATATTCAACATACAGTGGTTCATTGCGTTTGCCGCGGAATGGCACGGGCGATACATAGGGGGCGTCTGTTTCGACTAATATATTTTCGAGTGGAATATACTCAACTACTTCATCATAATCATGCGTAAATGTGAGCACACCGGTGAATGACATAGTAAAACCAAGGCCGAGAAACTGTTTGGCGACTTCTTTTGAACTTACGAAAAAATGAATGTCTCCGCCAATGTCGTAAGCCTTTTCTTCTTTCAATATCTGAATCAAATCTTCATAGGCATTGCGGCAGTGAATCATGAGTGGCTTCTTAACTTCCCGCGCCAATGCCACCTGTTGCCGAAACGTCTCTTTTTGCTTCTCAATTATTTCATGTTGCGCGGTATGTGTTACAAGTTGCGTGATTCGAAAATAGTCTAGTCCGCACTCACCTATAGCCACTGTTTTTTGATGTTCAGCTATTTTTTTATATCGATTATAATCAAAAACTTCGGGACGGGAAGTAAATGCGAGATTCTGGACGTCCGGCTTCCTTGGGAAGCCGGACGTCTTATCCTTTGCTTCTACTTCATTAACGTCAAAATGTGCTTCAACTAAGTGAATCGGATGTAGTCCAACAGCTGCATAAATCCCCTCCTTATATTGCTCTGCGTACCAAACTGCTCGCTCGGAGGTATCCATTTGAGAACCGACCAAAATGGTCCAAATGCCAGCGTCTAAAGTACGCCGAATAACATCTTTGCCATCATCTTTGAAAGCATTGAAGTTAATGTGCGAGTGAATATCGATAAGTTTGGGGGTCATGAATTATTTGTTCCCTTCCAACCTCGGGAACAGCCCACCGGTATTTTTTATGGTATATTTTTTTCGAGCTTCCGAGGAATATTCTTTTATGCCCAATGCTTCGTATATTTTCTCTGAAGTTTCGGGAAGAAATGGCTCGAGCAAA
>JAHFNN010000018.1 GCA_023267315.1 Candidatus Nomurabacteria bacterium
CATGATAAGCGGGATAAATCAACTCTCCATGATTTTTCTTTTCGTTTTCTAAATTGTTAATTTTAAACTGACTCATTTAATTTTTATTTCCCAAATACAGCTTTGAAATCAGAAATTGCTTTTTTAATATTCGCTTCTTCGCCTTCACTCCACATTGCTTTTTCTTTCACTTCTTTCATGAAAGCTTTTGCGTTTGCAGATGCATAGTCGATAAGGCCTGCTTCGAATTCTTTGATCTTCTCAACTGGCACATCATCCATATAGCCACGAGTAAGTGCGTAGAGTGCCACCACTTGGTTTTCAACAATAACTGGAGAGTACTGTGGTTGTTTCAACATTTCTACTGCGCGGCGACCACGATCAAGCGTCTTCTTCGTGCTTTCATCGAGGTCAGAACCAAACTGTGAGAATGCTTCAAGTTCACGGAATTGCGCGAGGTCGAGTTTCAATGTTCCTGACACTTTCTTCATCGCCTTAATTTGCGCAGCAGAACCCACACGAGACACTGAAAAGCCCACGTTTACTGCAGGACGAATACCTTTGTAGAAAAGATCTGTTTCCAAGAAGATCTGACCGTCGGTAATGGAAATAACGTTGGTCGGAATGTAGGCAGAAATGTCGCCAGCTTGGGTTTCAATAATTGGAAGTGCAGTGATAGAACCTCCACCTGCTTCTTTGTTGCGTCGGCAAGCGCGCTCGAGCAAGCGTGAGTGCAAGTAGAACACATCTCCTGGATATGCTTCACGGCCTGGTGGACGGCGAAGCAAGAGCGAGATTTCGCGATATGCCACAGCGTGCTTGGAAAGATCATCATAAATAATGAGTACGTCTTGACCTTGATCCATGAAGTATTCTGCAATAGCTACACCTGCGTACGGTGCGATATATGAGAGCGCAGCAGATTCTGATGCACCAGCAGAAACGACGACAGTGTAATCCATCGCACCGCCTTCACGAAGACGAGTTTCAAGTTTGCGGAGCTTAGAATCTTTTTGACCGATTGAAACATACACGCAGATAAGGTTCTGGCCTTTTTGGTTGAGAATTGTGTCGATAGCAATTGCGGTTTTTCCTGTTTGACGATCGCCAATGATGAGCTCACGTTGTCCACGACCAATTGGGATAAGCGCATCGATAGCTTTGATACCCGTCTGCACTGGCTGGTCCACTCCCTGACGAGTAATAACACCCGAAGCCACGCGCTCCACTGGATAAGTCGCATCAGCCTTAATAGCACCCTTACCATCAATAGCTTGACCCAATGCGTTTACTACACGGCCGATGGTGCCTTTACCTACTGGTACTTCCAAAATTTTTCCGGTTGCACGAACTTCGTCACCTTCTTTAATCTTTGAGAAATCACCGAGAATAATGACACCAACAGAATCTGCTTCGAGGTTGAGCGCTACACCAACTTCTCCATGCGCAAAAGAAACCATTTCTGATGCTTTAATATTTGAAAGACCAGAAACTTTTGCCACGCCGTCGAATACTTCTTGCACCACGCCGACTTTTTCCGCTTTTGTTTCAGCTTTGAATTCACC
The DNA here is from genome assembly GCA_023267315.1 of Candidatus Nomurabacteria bacterium. Classification (GTDB taxonomy): domain Bacteria; phylum Patescibacteriota; class Minisyncoccia; order Phycocordibacterales; family UBA9973; genus JAHFNN01. The sequence goes on from JAHFNN010000018.1 coordinate 1,545, forward strand.
GATTGCTTGTTTTAAGTTTTCTACGAGATTTGATTTTGACATATTATTTTACTAGGTAATCTTCTAATTTCTTTAACTTTGATTTCAAACTTCCGTCATACAACGTATCACCGACTTTTATTTTGACTCCACCAAGCAATTCTTTGTCTTCTGTCTCTTCCATAATGACATGCTCTGCTTTGTGTTTGTGTTTTATGAATGTTTGAATTTCGTGATGTTCTTTTTCGGTGAGCTTTGTTTTGGATGAAATTTCTGCGCGTACAGTATTGTGATTTTTATCGTGAATCTTTTCAAAGTGTTCCAGTAATTCATCTGCTCGAGACACCACACCATTCTTCTTGAGCATCACAAGTGCTGCACGAATGAGCTTTTGTTGCTCTTCGTGACTCTTGCCTTCGGTGGCTTCGTAGAGTGCTTCAGCTAAATTGTTAATATCAAACTTTGCCATATGTTATTTAAAATGCGCGACACTCGCCTCAATGATTGAACTATCGATCTTTTCACTGATACCTTTCGTTAAAACTTTTTCTGTTGCAGAAGTTACCAAACCAGCAAGCTCTTTCTTGGCATCATCCAACATTTTCTGCTTTTCCTCTTCAAGTGCAGTCTTTCCTTGAGCAAGAGTCTTCGCGACTTCTTTCTTGGCATCCTCAAGCATTTCATTCTTTTTTACTTCAGCTTCTTTTTTTGCTTTAGTGAAAATATCACTCGCCTCTTTCTGTGCTTCTCTCAATGCCTTTTCATATTCTTCCTTTGTTTTTGAAAGAGTTTCTGCGTTTGATTTTGCATCAGTGAGACCTTTTTCAATGGTTTGTGAACGTTCACTCATGAGCTTATTCAATGGCTTGATCGCAAAACGGTAGAGCACCCAAATAACCACCGCGAAGTTTATGAGCTGAGCGATTAAGATTTTTATATCAAGATGAAATGTTGAGATGATTGATTGCATATATATGTACTGAAATTACTTATCTAAAATACTGCCCTAACGAACAGTTGAAGATGTAAGAATAAAGGATAGGACTTCATTCATACACCTTGCAACTATCAACTAGATAGAGAATGCGACCACAAGCGCGTAAATCGCGATAGCTTCCGCAAAAGCGGCAACGATAAGCATTGGCACCAAAACCTTTGATGATGCTTCTGGGTTACGGCCGATTGCCTCCATTGCTCCTTTACCGATCATACCGATACCGATACCAGGACCAATAGCACCCAATCCGATTGCAAGACCTTTTGCAAGAGGAATCAAGTTTACTGCTGTTGCAGCTGCTGTAGCTGTTGTATTTTCCATAGTGCTTAATAATTATCTAATAATGGGTGACCTTTTGATTTTATCTTCGGTACCTTGTATTTAGTATGGAAATATACATACCAAATATAAAATACCGAAAATAATTTTATGCGTGTGCGTGTTCTGTTTCGTGTTCTTCATGCTCACTATGATCCTGAGCAGCGATTGTAAAGTACACAAGCGTAAGAATCGAAAAGATGAGCGCCTGGATGAGCCCCACGAAAACTTCAAGAAACAAAAATGGTACTGGAAGCGCATATGCCAAAATAGCGGCCATAGCACTCAAGAGTACTTCACCTGCAAAAACATTTCCGAATAATCGGAATGATAATGAGGCAACTTTTGCGAATTCTCCAATAAGTTCGAGAACGCCAACAAAGAACATAATTGGCGCAGTTAAGAGGATCATTGGTTCCTTACGGATTTTCTTAAAAATTTCGCCAAGCGCCTTAAGATTAACATATTTATTAAGCATTTTCCAAGAACCGATGGAAACGATTCCAAAGATGTTTGATCCAATCACTGCACACAATGCAAGCGCGATCGTAGTATTCACGTCAGCTGTACCGCTGCGTAAAAATGGCACAAATGATGCACCATCTGCTCCGTGTTCTACAAGACCAAACGCACCAAATGGTAGAATTCCGAGCCAGTTATTGATGAGTACGAATGCAAAAATACTAAATGCGAGTGGAAACACTTTCTCTGTTATTTTTCGGCTTCCAGTTACCTGATCTGCAAGAGACATCGCTCCTTCTAAAATGATTTCAAATGCGTTTTGCAGTTTCCCTGGAATCTGTTTAATACTTCTTGAAAGAACCGCAACAAGAAGAACAATAATAAGTACTGTTCCCCAGCTTGTAATGAGTGCATTTGTTATTGAAAAATTACCAATATGCGTAACTGGTTCTGCAAAGAGTGTAATTTCATGTTTTATTGTTGTTGGTTGAGTCGTTTGCATTTTATTGTAGAGTTGGATCTTCTTTCACTTCTTCTTTTTTATGCGGTAATTCTGGTGAAATCGTATGAATATATTTTTTTACGATTCGAACGATAGCAAGCGATGAAAAGAAAAAAGCTACCACAGTGAGTCCTAGGAAAATAAACGGCCGTGTGCCGAATTGTGCATCTAAATATTTGCCTAATAAAAGGGCTGCGACAAGCGGTATTGCTACCCATATAGACACTCGTCCAAATATGAGAATAGCTGGTCGCCACCAGGCAGTTTTGTTTTGAGGTTCAGACATAGTTTATTCCCTTGAAAACTTAGTGCGCGCGCCAAGGGTCGAACTTGGGACCTTTCGAGTGAGGAAGTGCGGGGCACTTTCGCAAGACCTTTTGAGATTTTTTAGATATGAGTACCGCGCTTTGTGCGTGTGCCAGGGGTCGAACCTGGGACCTTTCGAGTATCAGTCGAATGCTCTACCAACTGAGCTACACACGCACGAAGCGCACTACAATATTCATGTCTAAAAAATCCAAAAGGTGTACAGCTCCTGTAAGGAGTCAGTCGAAGCTACAAGTATTTTTCTGGTGAAAAATCTTGCAGCCCCACCTCATTCGCCTACGCTCATTCCGGTCTTGCGATCGGGTCCCATCCCGATTTCACTCTACCAGCTGAGCTACGCGCGCACTAAGTTTTCAAAGATTTAAAAGGATTGATCGGTCGAAGTCGCTAATTTTTACAAAAGTAAAAATGCCTGTTGAAACAAGCTATAAAAATATAGCAGAAAATGGTTATTTCAGCAACAAAAAATACCCCACGAAGGGGTATCTTTGCTCTACCTTTCTATTTTTAAACCAATTAGTTGGTCTTGAAGGTTGAGGGCCATGTAACACTCACGTTACCTGTCTGGTCTGTAGTATAGACAAGATAGTAATATGTTGTATTAGATGAAAGTCCTGAGATAGCGACACTTTGTGATGTTCTAAGACTTGTATCAGTCATCGCGGTATTTCCGCTTACGTCAACAGAGTTTTCGCGCTCGAAAGTTGTAAGTGGTGTATTACTGTAGTATACAACTCCTTTTGCAGCTTCATTGGTAGTCCAATTTACAGTAGCGTTACTTGAACTTGCAACAATAGTAACATTACTAATACTTGCTGACGCACCATTTGACATACCGAGAGCCATTTGAGCATTTAGTACTGGAAGCGTCATAGGACCAACGCGACCGACAGCAGGAAGATTATTTCGTGATTGGAAATTTGCAACAGCTGATTTGGTGAGAAAACCGAAATAATTTGTTACCAATCCCTGTGGATATAATGTAGGGTCTTGAGCGAGAAATGTTTGGAGTGATCCAACATCCGATCCTCGTGAACCTACTTCAAGCTGACGTGTAAGCACATCTGCACTTGCAAATGATGGAGTTGCTACAGCAAGGAGTGCCATAACCATTAAACCGGCGCCTAAAAGACGTGGTGACTTCTTTGAAAATTTTGTATTTGTATTCATATTATTTTTTTATTATTTATAAAGATTATTTATTTGCTAATATATTTGTGCAACAGCTCGACCCACTATTTACTGATATCTACTAAGGGTGCCGTTTGAATGTGTAATATATTACAGTTTTTCAATATTACAGATAACATAGACCCTTTTACACAAAATGACCCCACTCACATAGGGTCATTTGATTGTGGATACTAGTTATTTATTTATCTGAGTGTTTAGAATCATCTTTTGGTTTTGATTCCGGTGCCTCAGTACCAGGTGCCTTATGTATTTCAGGTATTGGTTTCTTTTCGTCTTCTTTAGTTGTTTCTGGTGTTTGATTTGTCATATTATTCTTTTATTAGATAGTAATTTAAATTTATTTATAAAAATTCGACGGTTTTTTTATGATTGCGATTCTAGATTCGCAGCGGCTTCAGGAGTTGATACCGTTTTACTCATCAAGAACAATCGAACAATCGCAAGTCCAATCATCCAATACACAAACATAGCAAGAATGGTTGTCCATTCGAAGATACTTCCTTGTACCGTCGTCTTAGGAAATACTGCAATAAATGGATACACAAACGGGTACGTGACACTGTAGATGAAATTTGTGAATCCCGCTCCCGCATTTGCTCCGGTCAACTTTAAGATAAAACGAAAAGCAAATAATATTTCAATAAGCGAGAGCACATACCACACGATTTGGACACCTTTAAACAATGGTTTTGTTGTTGGAGAATTATATGAGTCCATAGATAGTTTTTTATTTTTTTAATTAATTTATAGAGTCGACCCTGCAAAAAATGTACTATTCCTTTTCTCCTGCCGTAACAGAAATATATACATTACAAATAGTATTATTTCTTTTTTAGAACATTTATTTCTTTCTCAAGTTTTAAAATATGATTTTCTAATTTTAAAGTCCGTTCGTTTATTTTTGTCTGATATTGATTGGTGTGAAATGCAAGCGTCTTAGCGACATCCATCATGTCAGTCACATCTTCCATTGCCAAAAGAATAATCGGCGGAAAGAGTTTTGAAGCAGTCTCCTCTCGTGTATGAATCTGACGGGCATTTAAAATCATTATTTTTTCTCCAATATGCGGAAATTTATGTGATACTTCAAACCCTTTAAAGAAAGTGTTCTGTGGCAAAATATCTTCAAGGAGTTTCCTAAGTTCAGGAATATTCCACTGACCATTCCCTAAGTCATAAATATTCTTTTTCTCTGTATCTTTTGCTTCTACTTGAAACATTCTGTAGAAAGATTCGTTGGCGGCCATAACACACAAATTTTTATCTAAAATCAGCACTGGTTCATGGACGACATCCACCACTGTTTTGATATACGTCCAGCTTTCTTCCCATAAACGTTCGAGAATATCATTACCAATTCCACTAACACTCTCTGATACTTCTTTTTTTATTATTTTCATATTATCGGTGCCGATACTATGTATTACTTATTACAGCTATCTATTAGTTAGATAACATGTTATGCTTCGTGTCTAGCTTTCTCCTCTCAAAAAAACAAGCCCAGCAGATACTCCCTGTAATGCACTCTTCGTAAAACTGCATTACAACTTACAAATTAATCATATTCGTAAAGGATATTTTATTATCATTACAAATGCTCGTGTCGCATCTGTAATGAATCGTGCCTACGCACGACATCTATCATATGAATCCCAAGAAGGAGACTTCGCAACAAAAGACGTTGAATGATGCGTATTTTGACTATCAAAAAGGACTCAATTCGTACGCATTTTTTAAAATAAATAATCATGTAATCAGTGACGAAATCGTGCAGGATACATTCATGAAGACCTGGAAATATATGGTCAGTGGAGGAAAAGTGCTCCTGATGAAAGCATTTTTATACAATATCTTAAATAATCTAATTGTGGATCAATATAGAAAAACACGCACCACATCTCTTGATGCCATGATTGAAAATGGATTTGAAAAGAGTGGGAGCGATCCACAAAAACTTATGGATCATTTAGACGGAAAAGCTGCAATGCTTCTCATCGCGAGACTCCCTCTTTCATATCAAAAAATAATGCGTATGAAATATGTACAAGACCTCACGTTGAGTGAAATGTCTCTACTGACTGGAAAATCGAACAACCATCTTGCTGTCTTAATACATCGAGGATTACAGAAATTAAAACAACTCTACAGTGCTACTTAAAAAGGTCGGTGCATTTATTACTAAAAAAATGAATTAACATATGCTCTGGACAATAATCGCAATCTTAGTAATTCTTTGGCTCCTTGGATTCAGTTTTAATGTGGGAGGCAATCTCATCCACACACTGATTGTTATCGCGTTAATACTTTTGATTGTAAAATTGATTTTTTAACACCAAATATAAAAAGCACCTCGTTTGAGGTGCTTTTTATATTTGAGTACTAAAAAATTAGTATTCTCGGCGTGCGCGGAATCCACCGTTTGAGCCGCCAGATCGGGAACCCCCGAAACCGCCAGAACGTGGTGGGCGAGCTTCCATTGGACGAGCTTCATTCACTTTGAGTGAGCGGCCCTGGAAGTCCTTTCCGTCAAACATTGAGATAGCGTTTTGTGCTTCGTCATCGTTTGACATCTCAACGAATCCAAAACCTTTGGAACGTCCAGACATCTTATCCATAATAATGGATGCTGAATCAACGGTACCCGCTTGCGCGAAGTAGTCGCGGAGTTCATCTTCCGTGGTGGCATATGGGAATCCACCAACATATAATTTCTTTGCCATACATTACTTCCCTATTCACTTTAATTTTAAAAATAACCGCAACGCGGTTTCTTCTTGCAAAAAAGCGAGAGAGAATAATTAGCTTAATAATACTGTAGAACCTTGCTTACGATACGATGACAACTGCGTTTGATAGGAAACGCGAGGTGACGCACAAAGCTACGAAACTACATCAGTAGTATACCATACAGAGCCAAAAAGACAAGGAGACGAAATACCCTTATTCCTCATCACTATCACCCATTTTACCTTCAGCGAGGGCTGCGATCATTTTATCAATCCCCCCTTTCATAATTCCCGGGATGTTGGACCACGACTGCTTGATACGATGATCAGTAACACGATCTTGTGGAAAATTATATGTGCGAATCTTTTCACTCCGATCAGCAGTACCAATCTGCGCCTTGCGATCTCCAGAATATTTTTTCGCCTCTTCTTCTTCCTCCTTCATTTGAAGTTTGGCGGTAAGAATTGCCATGGCATTCTCGCGGTTTGCAAGCTGACTGCGTTCACTTGTTGAACGCACGTCAATACCAGTCGGCTTGTGAATAAGTCTTACAGCTGTCTCAACTTTGTTTACATTTTGTCCGCCGGCACCGCCAGAACGGGAGTATTCCATCTCAAGATCAGCTGGATTGATAACAAAATTCACTTTCTTACGCAATGGTAATATCGCAACCGATGCAGTAGATGTATGAATGCGGCCATTTTTTTCAGTACCAGGAATACGCTGCACACGATGCACCCCTGTTTCATATCGCAACATTTTATATACATCTTTTCCTTTAAATTCAAACGACGCCTCCTTATACCCACCAACTTCATTTTTTGATTCGTAATTTGTTTTGTATGTCCACCCTCGTGCATCAGCAAAACGTTTATACATTTCAGCAAGCTCCCACGCAAAGAGTGACGCCTCGTCACCACCTGCGCCCGCTCGTACTTCAAGTACAATTTCATTAGGAAATTCTTCTTCCTCTTTTTCGCTCTTCAATATTTCCGTAATTTGTCGTAGAACACCATCCTTTTGCTCTTTAATAATTTCAAGTTCTTCTGCAGCAAGATCGCCCATTGAAGGATCATTCTTCAACATTTCGGTAATCCCTTCTTCTTCTTTGAGTAGGCGTTCATACTCACCAGCAAAATATGATGTTTTATGATTCTTCTTAAGTTCTTTTATATCGAAATCCATATAATATTATTAGTATACCATCCAAAAAAGTAAAAAACCGCCTTGAAAGCGATTTTTTACTTTTTAAATAGTTATTTACTTGCTTTAGCTTTAGATGCAGCTGCGCGCTTCTTGAAGCGATCAACACGTCCTGCTGTATCCAGGATTTTTTCATTTCCAGTGTAGAAAGGATGGCACTGACTGCAGATTTCCACTTCAAGAATTTCTCTTGTTCCAGGAATTTGAAACTGCGCTCCACATGCACATTGGATTTTAGCATCTGTATAGAATTTTGGGTGAATATCGGTTTTCATATATATAATTTGCGAGCAACCCTGCAGTAGAAACTAATACCCTGTTATAATATCTGATTCTGCCCTTATGTGGCAAGGATATTCTGCAATCACTCGTCTGTGGTGGCAATTATCGCATACTTTTTTAAAAAAATCAAATACAGACTTTTAGAGTCCCTGGAGGAGATCGATCTGATTCGTTTGGATATCTTTTGCTCGAGCCATAACCTGATCTCCATAGAGAGCCGCTTGTCTCAATTTACTGCAACTACTTCCAGAGAAGTATTTACATGCAGCAGTGCGTTCAGACGTGTAACTTGAACCATCAGCACCAAGATCTGTAAGGTACAATCCTGCTGCCATAAATGCATCCTGAGGATTCCATGGATCAGCTGAGGCTTTACCAAGGGCTGTAGATACACGATCTTTGAACATTTGCCATGTTGATGGGATAAACTGCGCAGGGCCCATCGCACCTCCCCATCCAATCGACATCGGACATGAGACCAATGTCTTAAACGGATCACGCCCTACATCACTTGTAATTTGTAGGAAAGGATCGATATCGCGTCCAGGCTTCATAACTTTTGCGATAACAGTCCCACTCTTCACTCCTACTCCCGCACCCGTGACTGTATCCGTGAGATAACATGACCCAACATTCAATCCTAAATTTGATTCTTGAGTAAGCACCGAAAGTAGGAATGCAGGATCAAGTCCAGTTTTCTGCTTCACGACAAGTGCGTATTGATATGCATCTCCAAATTGAATTCCATCTGAACCTCCCGCAAGCTGGAAGAGCGCTGCGCGAATTTTTCCTGCCTGTGCTTGACGATCAGCAAGTACTGCCTTATATGCTTTTTCTTTGTCTTTACTGATGGAAAGAAGAGATTGTTTTTCTTTTTGAGATTGTAGTACTTGCGCCTGCGCTGCTTCTATTTGCTTACGTGCATCAATTGCTTTATTTTGAGCATCTTCAAGACTCTGTTTTTGCACTTCAGTCTGACTCTTAACTCCTTTTACTTTATCTACCGAAGTTTTGATTGATGTTTTTATGGAAGAAAAGGCGTCAATATCGCTATAGAATTCAGAAAGACTATCAGTACTCAAAACGACATTTACAAATGCAGCATCATCTAATTGATTTGTTTTTCTAAGAAGTTGGGCAAGAGATTGCTGTTCACGATCAAGCTTTGTGGAAAGATCCTCGATAGCTTGAGCTTTCTGATCAATCTGTTGAGATAACTTTGTGATAACTAAATTTTTAGCTTTAATGTCGAGCTTAGCTGCAGTAATCTTTGTAGTTAGTATTGCGATATCATTTTTAAGTGATGAGGATTGTCCTTGCTGACTTGCAAGAAGTTGCTGTTTATCAGCAATTTCCTTTTCAAGTTCAGCGAGTTGTGCTTCAAGAACACTGCGTTCTTGTTGCGCATTTTGTAAATCGGTTCCCTGCGCAAAAACAGAAACTGGTGTGACCAATCTCCACGCACAGAACAGTGTCAATATGAAAATACTTACCAAAAGAAAAAATCCAGCTTTTCGAGGCATATACATCATTATACCCCATGAGATAAATTCTCGTAAATGAAAGTTATACTAAATATTTATATATCTCACGGGGTATATCATAGTGACGAAATGAATCATCACCTCTTACATAGAACACAGGAATAAAAATATCCCCGCTCTTGCGGGGATATTTTTATTTTTTAGATTATTATTTTGTTTCAGCAGCTTCTGCTCCTTCTTCTTCTTTCTTACCTTTCTTTTCAACTTCAATAGCAGAGAGATCAACTGGTGCTGCTGGCTCTTCAGACTCTTCTTTGAGCGCAGATACGAGTGCAACAACTTCAGTTTCTTTCGTAACAACAGTGAGTCCTTGTGGAACAGTAATGTCTGAAACAAGAATCTGATCTTCGAGTGTTGCGAGCTTTGAAATATCAACTTCAATCGAATGAGGCATGTTTTTTGGTAACGCCTTCACTTCAAGTTCATGAAGTACTTTAACCAAGGTTCCCATACCGCCTTTTACTGCAGGAGAAACGCCAGTGAATTCAATAGGAAGATTAACTTCAATTTCCTTGCTAGCATCAACAACAAGAAAATCAACGTGAGTTGGTGTTCCTTTTACTGGATCAACTTGCACGTCATGAATAAGGGTCTCGAGCTTACCACTATCTGTTTCAAGCGTAATAGTAGAAGACTCACCAGCACCCTTCCATACCTTTTCGAATTCTTTCGTAGAAACAGCAACTGGAGTTGATTTCTGATTAAAACCATAAAAAACTGCAGGAATAATACCCTTCTTGCGAAGATCTCCAATATTGCCTTTTTCCCTCTTATTTGCCTTTAGCGTAAACATGGGTCCAATTATATACAAAACCCTTAAAAAGTCAAAGGGCGCTCGGTATTATTGCCAAAAAGCACGAATAATTCCTTGCTAGGAATTTTCTCTACTCGGTCCGCCGACCCGTGCAAGGCTTTTTGGCAATAATACCTCCCTAAAGTTTAGTGGTAATTTTACGACCCATGGGTCATTTTAGGATGGTCGCCAGGAATGAGATATTTTTCAATATCAGCCCTTGTTCCGCCAACTTTTTTACCAGGATTGAAAATATTCTTTAAATCTAGAATTCCCTTAGTCTGCTTGAAAAGTGCTGCAATTGAGTCACCAAACATCATTGGAAGATAGGGCGTGCGGATAATACCATCATTATGCTCAGCGGTAATTGAACCATGATATGAGATAACGAGTGAATATACTTGATCTGCGACTTTCAAAATAAACGACGCGTCAAATTGATCTTGTAGATTAAGCAGCGGTATAATATGGAAATTTCCATTCGCAGCATGGCCATGCATGTTGTAGATGAGATGATTGTCGTCCAAGATCTTTGTAACTTTCGGAAAAAATTCTGGTAATTTTTCTGCTGGTACAATCACATCATCAATAAATGGCGCTGTGCGCATATTGTGAAAATGTTCTCGAAGTAACGCAAATGAATCATGGCGTATTGTCCAGTACTTATCGGCTTCACTTTTTGATTTCACCACACGAACTTTCGCATTTTTATATTTCTTCATTTTAGCTTTCAAAAGCCAAATCCTTCGAGTGACATCGTCGTGATCATTTCCTGCACACTCCACGAGAAGCACCAGCTTTGGAATACCCGTCAAAAGCATCCCGAGTTCTGGCAAGAAGCTCAAACCTAATTTCATCGCACCCCAAAGTCCACGTTTTTTTATAAAACCAGACCAGAAACGGAGCGCG
>JAHFNN010000087.1 GCA_023267315.1 Candidatus Nomurabacteria bacterium
AACGATGGATAAAAATCTATACCCTATTAGCTTGAGCGATTTTCTCGTGAGGGCGACAGAAAAAACTCCATGGAAAACTTCTTGCATAGATGAAGGTTGCAAGTTTTCTTACGCATTCTTATATGACCAATCACTTAAACTCGCAAATATCTTACAGGGCAAAGGATTACAGCGTGGCGACCGTGTGATCATTTTCATGGATAATTCTGTCAAAACAATTATATCTCTCTTTGCAACGATTTTTGCCGGTGGTGTGTTTTCCATTATCAATCATCAAACGAAAGCAAATAAATTAAAGTTTATTTTAGATGACAGCGATGCCCAAATTCTTATTACTAATGGGGCCCTCCATGGAACTTATCGTCCGGTACTTGGTACAGGATGTAAGCTCAAAGCTGTTGTGGTCACAGATTTTGCTGATTATGCTGGTGATTCCACCAATATCTTAGAAGAATCATATGAGAAAATGATATCAGATACGGAACCCATGGCCTTCCCCTATCGCAATATTCCAACAGACCTTGCGGCCTTGATTTATACATCTGGTAGCACGGGTGATCCCAAAGGCGTCATGATGACTCATCAATCAATGATCTTCATGACTCACTGCCTGGATCATTATCTTGGTTTAAAAAGTAGTGAACGAATTATTAACTTTCTACCACTCGCCTTTGATTACGGCCTCTACCAGGTGTTCATGACGATAAGTCTCGGCGCTACTTTGATTTTAGAAAAATCATTCAGCTATCCTGAAAGGATTTTTGAAATCATGAATAAAGAGCAGGCCACAGTTTTCCCAGGTGTTCCCACAGTCTACAAAACACTCATCGCACTCGCTAAAAGAAAAAACCTCGTCTTTGAAAATATTTCCAAAATAACCAACACGGCGGCATCCTTGTCTGCCGATTTGATTCCTGATCTACAAAGTATTTTCCCACGAGCTGAGATCTTTAAGATGTACGGGCTCACAGAATGCAAAAGAGTGAGTTATCTTCCTCCAAACCATCTCCATAAGGCCCCGCACTCTGTGGGCAAGGCCATTCCGGGCACAGAAATATTTTTACTATCACAAACCGGACAACCTGTCGCGCCGGGGGAACTTGGCATTCTACATGTGCGAGGACCGCATCTAATGGTGGGATACTGGAAGAGACCACATGAAACCGCCCATATGCTCAAAGATGGTAGGTATCCGGGAGAAAAGATTTTGTGCACGCATGATTGGTTCACGATTGATAAAGATGGTTTTCTATACTTCAAAGGAAGAAGTGATGACATTATCAAAACCCGTGGCGAAAAAGTGTCACCCATTGAAGTTGAAAATTGTCTCGATGGCATACCTGGAATTAAAGATTCTGCTGTAATAGGAGAGCACGATGATTTATGGGAACAAGCAATTACGGCCTATGTCGTATTAGATGGAACTGTAATGCTCAATGAAAAAGAAATACTAAAAATATGTAGAAGTAGACTTGAAAGTTACATGGTTCCTAAAAAAGTTATTATAGTCGATTCATTACCAACAACCCCATCTGGGAAAGTGACAAAGACAAAACTAATCCAAACAAAGCAAGCGGAGGCGGCATATGCAGGAAATATCTAGGGCCATAAGAGAATTTATTACTGATCACTTTTTGTATGGAGTAGATGTATCGGCGTTGAAAAATGAAACATCTTTGATAAATTCTGGCTTTGTCGATTCGGCTGGAATTATGGAAGTAGTCGCATACGTCGAGAACACCTTTAATATTTCAATTGATGATGCAGAATTATTACCAGCGAACTTTGACAGCCTGAATGGAATTACAAATTTTATTCATAACAAAAAAAACGGTCTTTCCAATGAATGATACAGCGGCATTTGATGAGGATATTTTAAATATCGACCCACAAGAAGAAGTGGAAAATATAGTTCAGCAATTAAGACTGACTGTATACACGAAATTTAAAAAGAAAGGAGCGGTACTTGGCATCTCCGGCGGAGTCGACAGTAGTGTCGTGGCCTTATTGTGCCTCAAGGCCTTTGGCAGAGATAAGGTGATGACCTTGACGATGCCAGAGTTTGATTCAGCAAGCGATACGAAATACTTATCGGATCTTCTCATCAATAAATTCAAATTTCGAACAGCAAACGAAAATATTGGAAACATTCTTAAAGAATTAAAATGTTACTCACGTCGTAATGATGCGATAAGGGAAGTTATTCCTGAATTTCAAGATGACTGGAAATGCAAAATCGCGCTTCCCAAGACGCATTTAACAGGACAGCTAAATTTCTTTTCCGTTTTCGTGATGTCACCTGAAGGAAAAACAATTTCGCAACGTCTCACTCTACCTTCATACCAAAAAATCGTAGCTGCCTCTAATTTAAAGCAACGTGTGCGTAAAATGATCGAATATTACTACTGTGAGACGCTCAACTATGCGGACATTGGAACTCCGAATCAAGTCGAATATGACCAGGGCTTTTTCGTGAAGTATGGAGATGGCGCTGCAGATGTAAAACCAATAGCCCATCTTTATAAAACTCAAGTCTATCAACTGGCAGAATATTTAGGTGTGCCGGAAGAAATTACGCAAAGGCCACCCACCACGGACACCTATTCTTTGCCACAAACTCAAGATGAGTTCTATTTTTCAGTTCCATATCGTGAAATGGACCTATGCCTGTATGGATTAGATAATCATGTGCCAGCAGAAGTTGTTGCTGACGTTCTTGGGATAGATACAATCCAAGTAGAACGTATCTTTCAAAATATTATCCAAAAAAAGAGAATGGCAAAATATCTCCACAGCAGTCCAGAGATCTTCAGCGGCAGCGCCGCGATGGAACAGTAGTTTATGTGTGGTATTGCTGGAATTTTCCACGTCAAAACCAAGAAGAAACTAGACTTATTTGATAAAACAATTGTTCATAAAATGGCCGATGAAGTATCTCATCGTGGACCAGACGGTAAATCGCTTTATCTTGATGGTATCATTGGCTTCGGCCATCGTCGTTTGAGTATTATTGATATAGAAGGTGGTACTCAACCAATTTTCAATGAAGATAAATCTATCTGTGTAATTTTTAATGGTGAGATTTTCAATTTTATTGAATTAAGAAATAATTTAAAAAACCAAGGGCATATCTTTAAAACCTCATCCGATACTGAAGTTATTGTTCATGCCTATGAACAGTATGGCCATGATTTTCCCAAATTACTAAATGGGCAGTTTTCAATTGCGATCTGGGATAGCAATGTCGAAGAGTTAATTTTAGCTCGCGACAGAGTCGGTATTACACCACTTTTCTATTCGGTTCTTCCCAACGGTGATTTTATTTTTGCCTCGGAAATGAAATCACTTTTGCTTCATCCACATGTTACTCCGGCGATG
>JAHFNN010000088.1 GCA_023267315.1 Candidatus Nomurabacteria bacterium
TCCTCAATATCTTCGGAAACCTCTTCAAGTTCTTCACTGTGTCTATTGACGGTCATTTGAATAAAAATAGAAAGGTAAATTGCCTCCAATGAAACTGCTGTCGTAAGTACGAGTAATACTCGGTCAAAACCGATACCTAAGAAGGGAAGCGCCAACATAACTATAAAAAATATTGTATGAAAAATGACGGATACCGGTGATCCGATCCAGCGCGTCAATTTTACTGACGCCGTTTCCAGGCGTTTTTTGTTTCGTTCAAGAGGTGTCATTGCATTCATTGTATCAGAAAAGTGATATAATTGTCAGTATATGGAAACACAACCAACTATGGGTTCTCCAGCCCCAGTATCTGGAGAGAAGGTTAAATTGACTCCGAAGGAATTCTTTCTTTGGTTTGGCATATTAATCTCGCTTTATGCCAGCGTATCGGCATTTATTACGATGTTGTTTACAGTCCTTGATAAGGCAATGCCTGATGCGATCGACGGCGGATATTACTACGATAGTGTGTCTGGAATAGGGGCTTTGAGTGTTCCTATTTCTATTATTGTTATTATGTTTCCGATTTTTACGGTACTAACTACGGTAATCAATCGCTCACTCAAACAAAATCCTGAACGTGCCAATTTGCGTTTCAGAAAATTTGCTATTTATCTCACACTCTTTCTTTCAGCAATAATGATTGCGGTGGATTTGATTGTACTCATTCAATACTTCTTAAATGGAGGTATTACCCCGCGCTTTCTACTTAAAGTATTATTCACACTCATTACTGCTGGAATTACAGGTTGGTATTTCTTGATTGAACTCAAGCGTGATGTCACAACAAAATCTCAAACAGTAAAAATATTCGGCATTGTCGCATGGGTCCTTGTTGTAGCATCATTCGTATATGCATTTATGGTGTTCGGTAGTCCGAAGAACCAACGTGCGCTTACCTTTGATCAGCAGCGCATCAATGCATTAAGCGGAATCCAATCAGAGGCTCTGAGGTACTGGGTGGATCATGGCACTATGCCAACATCTTTGGATAATTTGAGCTATATCCAAAAAGACCCAGAAGCTATTTTGGGTAAAACACTTGAATACCACTTAAAACAAGGTACGACATTCGAGGTATGTGCTACCTTCAGTGCTGCCTCTACTAAAGAAGAAGAGGATGCGTACCTCTATGGCAATGGGTACACGTTTCCAATAGAGGCGGGGTTGCTGCCTCCTGGATCAAATGGGTATCCATGGAAACATGATGCTGGGTATACGTGCTTTACCCGAGTTATTGATACGGTGCAAAATCCTCCGAAAAAGAATCAGCCTCAAGAACCTGCCGTTACCCCAGTCAAACAGCCATAATTGAAGTGAAAATACCTATTCAAAAAATCCTCGAAAATTCGAGGATTTTTTGGTATAGTAGGGAAATATGAAAAGCTACGATCATAATAAAATCGAAAAGAAATGGCAGAAGGAATGGGAGAAAAAGAAAATCTACCAAGCTAATTCAAAGAATAAAGGCAAGAAGTTTTTTAGCTTGATTGAGTTCCCGTATCCTTCAGGTGATGGACTCCATGTAGGACATCCACGACCATACATTGGCATGGACATTATTTCTCGTAAACGTCGCATGGAAGGTTTTAACGTGCTCTATCCTATCGGGTGGGATGCATTTGGGCTTCCGACTGAAAACTACGCAATCAAGACTGGTATTGCTCCGGCAAAAGTGACAAAGAAAAATACCGATACGTTTCGAAAACAAATTCAATCAATTGCAATTTCTTTTGATTGGTCCAGAGAAATAAACACCACTGATCCAGCGTACTATAAATGGACACAGTGGATATTTTTGCAGTTCTTTAAGAAAGGATTGGCATATAAAACAAAGACGACGATCAATTGGTGTCCAAAAGATAAAATTGGTCTCGCCAATGAAGAAGTGGTAAATGGTTGCTGTGAACGTTGTGGTACTCCTGTTGAAAAGCGTGAAAAAGAGCAGTGGATGCTTGGTATTACAAAATACGCTGATCGTCTCGACAAAGATTTGGACACAGTAGATTATCCAGATCGCGTGAAGTTTTCACAGCGAAATTGGATTGGAAAAAGTGAGGGAAGTGAAATCAATTTTACGGTAAAAGATTTTTCCGAACACATAACTGTATTTACGACACGTGCGGATACGCTCTTTGGTGTTACGTATGTTGTGCTTGCTCCAGAACATCCGTTAATTCAAATTTTTAAATCAAAAATCAGTAATAAAGACGAAGTTGAAAAATATATCACACAGGCAAAAAAGAAAGATGAATTGACTCGAACGGCAGCAGATAAAGAAAAGACAGGAATTGAATTGAAAGGTATCAAAGCTATAAATCCAGCAAATGGAGAAAGCATCCCCGTGTGGGTTGCTGATTATGTGCTTGTAAATTATGGTACTGGTGCGGTGATGGCTGTGCCTGCGCACGATGAACGAGATTTTGAATTTGCGAAGAAATATGAGTTGCCGATAAAACAAGTAATAATGCCGAATTTATTCGATGAAAAACATCTTCCGCAAAAAGATAAAAAGAATACAACGCGAGATACTGTTCATATTATTTTACGAAATACTGAAAAAAAGGAGGTGTTGGTTGAATTCTTAAAAGGTGAAAAATGGAAAGGTAATGAACCAAAGAATTTTATTATTGGTGGTATTGAAGATGGAGAATCAGAAATAGAAACAGCTATTCGTGAAATACGTGAAGAAACAGGATACACTAGTGTTAAATTTGTAGAAAAAATTCAATTAGATATTCAGGCCTCATTTTTTGCTGCACACAAAGATGTAAACAGGGTGGTTCACGTACGTACATTAATCTTCGATCTTGTTGGTTCTGAGAAAGTGGAGATAGAAGAAGATGCATATTTTACTAAGGACTCTCATGAGATTCAATGGATTCCATATGAAAAAGTAAAAGATATAATAACTATTCCTGATGACAAGCTTGCTTGGCAATATTTTCAATCAGGAGGATTTGCTTATATTGAAGATGGAGTTCTTTGTAATTCAGGAACATTGAGTGGTCTTGATTCTTCAGAAGCTCGTAAAAAAATCACTGAATTTGTTGGTGGGAAAATGGTGACAAAATTCAAGCTTCGCGATTGGGTCTTTTCCCGTCAACGTTATTGGGGGGAACCAATTCCACTGATTCACTGTCAGTCGTGTGGCTGGGTTCCAGTACCAGAAAAAGAGTTACCCGTAAAATTACCACAAGTAAAAAGCTATCAACCAACAGACACTGGAGAAAGTCCTCTTTCTGCTATTTCAAAATGGGTGAATACGAAGTGTCCGAAGTGTAAAGGTAAAGCAACACGTGAG
>JAHFNN010000089.1 GCA_023267315.1 Candidatus Nomurabacteria bacterium
CTCTTTGTCTTCAGGAAGTACGGTGATAAGTACGGTGGCATGTTTTCCATCCGGTGAGGTGTTTACTCCAGTAACCGTGATAAGTGATGTCGCGTTACTTTCGCGTTCAAAGAACACAGCGGACAGCTGGCGGATCATCTCTTCAATTTTTTCTTTACGTTGTGACATCTATTTTTCAATGATATTAAATGACTCTAGCATATCCCCTGGGGCGATATCAATCTTTGATTCAAGAAGGAGTCCGCACTCGATTCCTTCGGTGACTTCTTTTGCCTTTACTTTTCCTTGTTCAATGTTGATGATTTTTCCGCGTCCAATTTCAAAATCACGACGCAAGATTTTAACAATACCATTTAGTACGACACGCCCTTCAAGCACTTTACCACCTACTACTTGGCGTTCTTTTGTTCGGCTGAATGTTTTTTGAACCTTGAGCTTTCCAGTTGATTCTTCGGTTTTTGTACGTGGGCGGCGTTTCTCGACTTCCTCTGCAAGCCATTCGGTAAGTTTATAGATGATGTCGAATGTTTGAATCTCGACATGCATCATTTCATTAAGCTCCCGTGCCTGAGTATCAATTTTTACATTGAAGCCCAAAATGATAGACGTCTTGTCTGATGATGCGAGACGTACGTCTCCTTCACCAATCGCCCCAACACCGTCACCAATAATTTTAAATCCAACAGTTTCTGTTGTTAATTTTTCAATTTCTTTTTCAACAGCTTCAAGAGATCCATACACATCTGCTTTTACGATAATTGGAATGATAACCCCAGTATCTCCATGATGTCGTCCTTCTTCTTTTTTTGCGGTCGAAATTGTTGCCTGTTTATTTTTTTC
This sequence comes from Candidatus Nomurabacteria bacterium, assembly GCA_023267315.1. Lineage (GTDB taxonomy): Bacteria > Patescibacteriota > Minisyncoccia > Phycocordibacterales > UBA9973 > JAHFNN01. Next base: position 841 of record JAHFNN010000089.1, read on the forward strand.
AACATACGCTTCAGCATCCTTCTTATTTTCAAAAGAGGCAAAGATACTACCGACTTCAGGGAGGGCATCAAATCCCGTGAGGCGTATAGGGGAGGAGAATACAGCAGAATCAACTACTTTTCCAGCAAAGTCCTCAAATATTCGAGTACTTGCCATTGCAGTACCTGCGACAACATACATTCCTTTTGAAAGTGTGCCATCTTTGATAACAAGACTTGCTGAAATTCCTCGTTTTGTATCACGATGTGCTTCGATGATGACACCCTCTGCGTCTTTCCCTGCATCACCACGGAGTTCAAGTAGTTCAGCGACTAAGAGAAGTAACTCGAGAAGGTGATCGATACCTTCACCTGTTTTTGCTGATATCAATGCAAAGGGTACAGTACCGCCATAATTTTCTAGGTAGATTTCTTTTTCAGCCAAATCCATTTTTGTTTTCTCAACATTTGCACCAGGTTTATCTATCTTGTTGATTGCAACAACAAAAGGGATGTTACTCTTCTTGATTGTTGCAAATGCTTCAAGTGTCTGAGGCTTCACAGAATCTTCTGCTGAAACAACAAGGATGGCAATATCAGCTACAGCACCACCACGATTACGCATCGCAGAGAATGCTTCGTGTCCTGGAGTATCCAAGAAAGTGATACGTTTCTGTACTCCTTTTGGATCAGCGTGAACAACCTCATACGCACTAATGTGCTGAGTAATACCTCCAGCTTCTTTGTCTACAATATTCGTTTTTCGGATATAGTCGAGCAGAGTTGATTTGCCGTGGTCGATGTGTCCCATGACAACAACCACCGGTGGGCGTTCAATGATATTTGGTTGTTGATTTTTTTTAGACATTTTAATGTAATGGAATACGCCGACACGTGGCGGTTTGAATTAATAGAATTTTTATAGATGAATATGTGTATTATATGGTCGCTTTCTTGACCACTTCTTTTTCTTCGTGAGTGAGTTCAAACTCCGATGAAAGCTTTTTAATAGGCTTCGCAAAAATACTCATGCGCTCACGGGAGTATAAGCTTGAAAGGACGATACCATCTCCTTCTTCATTCAATATACCGATCGCAAAGCTTTGATTTCCGCCCGCCTCCTTAAATGGATTGAATCGAACAAGCTCAACACCCTGAATGCTCTTTTTGAGCCGTTTTTCATTATTTGCCAAGATCTCCATTATGTTCTGTTTAGATTTTTGAAGGTCCTCGATATCTTTAATAAGGGAAGCCATGATTTCCTCTACATCGCGGGCACCCTTGCCAGCAAAGAGCTTTTTGAGCCTCATTTCGGTTCGTACGATCCATATAATGGATAGAATGACTAAACCCAAGGCTACGTATGAAATGATTGGCAAATATGATTCCATGACGCCTAATTATATATGATATAAGGCTTTTTTGCAAAAAACGTATACTGTGGTACAAATGAAATACTAATAGATGAAAAAACGTACTAAAAAACATTCAACTACATCAGTCAAGAAATCGCCTTCACGTAAGGTCTATTTGGACTTTGCGTCAGCGACGCCATGTGATCCACGGGTGATAAAAGCCATGAATCCGTTTTTTAGTCGCAATTTTGCAAATCCGAGCGCTCTCCACCAAGATGCGCTGATCGTAAAAAAGGAAATAGAGCGAGTGCGAAAGGGTGTTGCTCGGGTTCTTTCGGTGTTATCACGAGAAATTATTTTTACGAGCGGTGGAACTGAAGGCGACAACTTGGTAATACGTGGTGTGTTCGAAGCATTCTTGGAGAATAATCCTGGAAAGACTCCACATATTATTGTGTCAGCGATTGAGCATTCGGCGGTTATTGAGACGTGTAGAGCTCTCGAAAAAAAAGGAGTTACGGTTTCCTACATTCCTGTAAATGATCATGGAATTATTAATCCGAAAGATGTTCGTGATGCAATTACTCCAGATACTATAGTAGTGTCAGTTATGTATGCCAATAATGAAGTCGGAACAATTCAGCCGATTCGTGAAATCGCAAAAGAAATCCGTCATTTCAAAAAAATAAATGAAAGTGAGTACCCATATTTCCATACTGATGCAGCGCAAGCGATGAATTATCTTTCGGTGATTATTCCGCAGTTGGGTGTGGATCTCCTGTCGTTTAATGCCTCGAAGATCTATGGACCAAAAGGCGCTGGCATTCTTTTTAAAAAAACAGGTGTACTACTTTCTCCAATTCAATTCGGTGGAGGGCAGGAGTGGGGTTTACGAGCGGGTACTGAGAATGTATCTGGTATCATAGGGCTCGGCGAGGCACTTACCATTACTGAATCGATGAAATACACGGAATCAGTACGACTCACAAAACTTCGAGATTACTTTATTTCAAAATTACTTAAAAAGTTCCCGTTCATAAAAATAAATGGTGATCAGAAAAATCGACTGCCGAACAATATCAATATTTCTGTACCAAATGTTTCAAGTGAACTGCTCGTCATTGA
>JAHFNN010000090.1 GCA_023267315.1 Candidatus Nomurabacteria bacterium
TCTCATTAATGCTCACCGTCGGTATGTTCTTCGGAACCTACTCATCGATATTCCTTGCATCTCCACTTCTCGTCTGGACAAAGGAATGGCAGGATCGCCGTGCGCTCAAACATAAAGGAAAAAAATAGAAAATTGTGCCGTCGATATTATTTATAATTTTTTGAGGGTGTAACTATCCTCAGTATGTATGCAAAATAGTAAATCGGTGCTGGTAGGAGTCGTCGCGATCGTCATTATTGGACTTGGTGGTTGGCAACTTGGTCTTTTTAAGCATCAAAAGACACCAACAGAATTACTTTCTGCTGCGTTTACGAATTTCTCAAATCGCAGTGGATCTTCCGCGGCGATGGATCTCAAAGTTACGCTCTATAAAGATGCGACCGATACGACTGGGTATACTGCTGGTACAATGCATATTGATGGTGCAAGTTCTGTTCCATCAGGTGCGCAAACATCCGCTGACATTAAAGCGAAGTTTAATATCAGCTCCACAATCTCTCCTGACCCACTGGGTTCGATTAATGTAGATCTCGGTGCTGAGTTTCGTATGATCGGCAAGACCTTCTATCTCAAGGTTTCAAAGATCCCACTGACACCATTTTTTGATGTTTCGAAAATTCGTGATAAATGGTTCTTGATTGATCCAGTTGCGTTACTCCAGGAGTCTGGTGACCAATCGGCAATTGATCGATTCAATGCACTCTTTGATGATAAAGGAGGGGATGTGAAGCAACAATATCTTACCAAAGTCACCGAGCTGTATACACAGTATCCATTCATGATAAATCCGGTATTTAATGGAACACAAAAAGTAGGGGATGTTACAGTTAAGAATGTAACGTTTACTATTGATAAAGATAAGCTTGCGTCATTCATGCTCGAATTTTTGAAATATCAAATTTCGCTTGATCCACAAACAAAAGATGTACCAAGTGATCTCAAGAAACAAGATTTTGATGATGCACTGACATATGTTGATTTTGGCACAATAACTGTTGGCATCAATACTCATGATGATGAGCCATACCTGATTTCAGATACCATGAAGTTCGCAAGTCCTCAAGATGATAGTATTCCACGATTTGATGTCTCAATAAAAGGAACATGGGCAGACTTCAATAAGCCGGTCACCGTTGATGTTCCGGAAGGCGCACAGTCGATTGAAACGCTTTTACCAGCATTTGAGCCATCTACTCCAACTCCTAAGACTCTAAAAACTCATTAATATAAACGGGGGAGCCAGAATGTAAAGCCCCGCCGACCCTAGGGTCGGCGGGGCTTTACTCTGAGCCCACAGGTAGTATAATTTGGCTATTAACATTTTAACCAATATACATATATGATACTTCCAATTATTCTTGTTGTTATCGTGCTCCTATTCATCTTTGCCTACAATGGTCTTGTAACTCTTAAAAATCGAGCCCAAGAAGCATGGGCAGATATCGACGTACAACTCAAGCGTCGCTATGATCTTATTCCAAATCTCGTAAATACAGTAAAGGGCTATGCGACTCATGAACAGACCGCCTTTGAAAAGGTGACTCAGGCTCGCGCAGCTGCCATGGGTGCTCAAGGGCTTGCCCAAAAAGGTGATGCTGAAAATGCACTTGCAGGCACACTCAAATCTCTCTTCGCCATTTCTGAAGCATACCCAGATCTTAAGGCGAATCAGAATTTCATGTCACTTCAGAGCGAACTTTCTGATACAGAAAATAAGATTCAAGCAGCGCGCCGATTCTACAATGGCAACGTGCGTGACTTGAACACGAAGATTCAAGTATTTCCTTCAAACGTTATTGCAGGAATGTTCGGTTTCAAGGCGATGGAATATTTCCAACTCGATGCATCTGATGCGGCAGCAAAGAATCCAGTTGAAGTGAAATTCTAATAAATTGAAATATTTATGACCTACTATATTATTGCAGTCGCTGTTGTTTTATTATTTGCTTCACTTCGTATCGTCAAAGAATACGAGCGAGGAGTTATTTTCTTTCTCGGAAAAGCGACTGGAGTGCGTGGGCCGGGGCTCATTATCCTTATTCCTATTTTTGAAAAAATGACAAAGGTAATGCTTCGTACAATTACGATGGATATTCCATCACAGAAAATTATTACCAAAGATAATGTCTCAATCGATATTGCAGCTGTTGCGTATTACCATGTCGTCGACCCTATGAAGTCTGTGATTGCTGTTGAGGATGTGTATAAGGCAGTCAATCAAATCAGTCAGACGACTGTGCGAAATATTGTCGGACAATTTCAGCTTGATCAATTACTATCGCAGACATCTGATATTAATACGCAGATTAAAAATGTTATTGATGCACATACCGAGCCGTGGGGTGCTGAGGTAACTGCAGTTGAAATAAAAGACATTACACTCCCAGACAATATGCAACGCGCAATGGCAAAGGAAGCTGAAGCCGAGCGTGAGCGTCGTGCGAAGATTGTAGCAGCAGAAGGAGAATTTCAAGCGGCGGTAAAATTGGGCGAAGCAGCAGATATTATTTCAGCGCATCCTGTTGCTCTGCAACTCCGTACACTTCAAACCATGTCTGAAATTGCGACTGAGAAAAATTCCACGATTATTTTCCCTGCGCAATTCATGACAACAGTGGCTGATGCGTTTAAAACTATTAAAGAAGATTCACACAAATAGACATATATGCACACTAATCAAAAATCGAATATAGTGATTCTTGTTGTGGTCATCATACTTGTTGGGTTGGGGGTATATATGTTTTTAAATAATATTGCGTCGAAACAGAATCAAAATCCTAATCCACAGGTGGCTTTAGAAATTACAGGGAACAAAGATGATTTGGTTAGTTTTTCGATTCCGACTGGTTCGAAAGTTTCCGGTAAGATCGACGCTACCGGGGTACTCAAAGGGGCGTATTTTTTCGAGGCAAATATCAGAGTAAATATTTTAGGAGCAACTCAAAATCTACTAAAAGCGGGAAATGGTACCGCGACCGCTGATTGGATGAATAATGGACCAATTCCATTTACAACTACACTTGATTTTACGGGCCTTCCAACGGGTCCAGGATTTATCCAGATCATGAATGACAATCCTTCTGGAGATCCTATAAACGATAAAAGTATTTATATTCCAGTAGTTATTAATTAATAAATAATTTAGTAAAAATTATGCAAGAAAAAACTTTTTTTCAAAAGAACATGGGGTGGATTATTATTGTAGCGATTGTTGTTGTCTTCGCCATATGGGGAGTTGGGAAATACAATTCGTTCATCTCAGGCAATGAA
>JAHFNN010000091.1 GCA_023267315.1 Candidatus Nomurabacteria bacterium
AACAAGCCGCGGAAGATACCATAAAGTCATACGCCCCTATAATCGAAAAAAATTATAATGCAACAAATGAAGGCCTCGTAGCAGTTGATCCAAAAACTGGCCAGATTCTTGCTATGGTAGGATCACGCGATTATTTTGATATAGGGCATGAAGGAAATTTTAATGTCACACTCGCAAAACGACAACCAGGATCTGCCTTTAAGCCAATAGTTTACTCTGAGGCATTTAAGAAAGGATATACCCCTGACACTGTGTTATTTGATGTACCTACCGAGTTTGCAGTACAAGGTGCAACGAGTTACCAACCACAGAACTATGATAATCAATTTGTGGGCCCCATTTCATTACGTGACGCTCTTGCTCAATCGAGAAATGTGCCTGCGGTAAAACTTCTCTACCTTGCAGGTGTAAAAGATTCCTTACAATTAGCCGGGAATCTCGGTATTACGACTCTGGGAGATGCATCTCAGTATGGATTGAGTTTGGTTCTTGGTGGTGGAGAAGTAACACTCCTTGATCTGACTTCTGTGTATGGTGTATTCGCTAACGATGGTGTAAAAAATTCACCAGTATCCATCCTTGAGATACGGAAGAACAATAATGAAGTGCTATTTACTCAACAATTGAATCCCCAGCAAGTACTCGAGCCAGAGATTGCTCGCACAATATCAGATGTACTTTCCGACAATAACGCTCGAGCTCCTTCTTACGGTACCAATTCAGCTCTTTACTTCCCTGAGCGTCCCGTGGCAGTTAAAACTGGTACAACGAATGATTATCGTGACACGTGGGTTATTGGTTATACACCAAACCTAGCCGCAGGTGTTTGGGCTGGTAATAATGATAATTCACCAATGGAGAAACGAGTGGCCGGATTTGTAGTAGCCCCTATTTGGCATGATTTCATGGTAAAAGCATTTAAAAACTTGCCGGCAGAACAGTTTAAACCCTATACTCATACGTACCCTGATAAACCAATATTACGCGGAGAATGGAGAGGAACTGTAACAAAGATTGATAGAACAACGGGTCTTCCCGCAACCGACACAACAACTCCTGAGAACATTGTTGAGCAAATCACGCCCAATATTCACAATATTCTTTATTGGGTTGATAAAAATGATCCTTTAGGACCTCCACCAACGCACCCAGAGCAAGATTCACAATTTTATAATTGGGAGCAGGGAGTACAACAGTGGGCACAAGATCATGGATATAATAATGGACAAAACCTAACATTGCCATTCGGACAAGATAATCCAGGATTTAAACCTATTATTACCATCCTCTCACCTCACGATCACGATACATTCTCACGCAAAAAGAAAATTCGATTTCAGTTACGATTTGAATCACCATCTCCCATTGTTCGATTAGAGTTTTTTGCGAACGACAACCTTGTAAGCACGGTGACTGATAATTTCCAGTCTATTGACCTCGATATTTCTGAAGTTCCCATTGATACTTCGCAAGAAGTTATGATAAAAATCCGTGCGTACGATGCAATGGGTAATGAGTCAGAAAAAACTATACCCCTTAGACTTTCATAGGCATAGCAATATAGAGATAGCTACTGTCGCCCTTATTTTTCATTACGAGTGGACCTGAAGAACTCGCAAATCCAAGAAATATATCTTCAGAATTAAGGTGAGTAACACCATCAAGTAGATACCGATGGTTAAAACTCACCTTAATTTTTTCACCTATTATATCAGCTGCTATTTTTGAGGAATTTTCGCCAACTTCAGTATTTGACGTTGTAATTTCGAGCGTTTTTGTATCACTAGACACTTCAATAGTTACATCGTGTAACTTACCAACAAATAAACTCGCAAGTTTTAATGTATCGAGAAGTGCGTCTTTTTTCACCCAAACCTCGGTAAGAAATTTTGACGGGATAATTTTTTCATACTCCGGAAACATTCCTTCGGTAAGCCGCGACACCATAAGAAATGTTCGCGTTTGAAATGATATCTGCCCTTTCGTAATAGAAATTTCTACATTCTCATCTCCAATTTCCAATAACTTCATAATTTCAATGGCACTTCTCAGTGGAAGAAGGAAATAATTCATTGTGTGAGGCTCTGTGGTGCTATATGGTAAACGTTTTTCAGCAAGACGAAAGCTATCCGTTGCCGCAACATGACACGCGTTAGAATTGAATTTAAAAAGAATACTCGCTATCTCTGGTTTTATTTCTGAAGTAGCAGCACTCATAGAAACGTTGGAAAGAGCATTTCGGACTACTTCAGCTGAAAGCGTAAAGACTTCGTCTTTTTTTACTTTTGGGAGTAGTGGAAATTCATCAGGTGAAAATCCTTTTATTTGAGTTTTAGTGCCTCCTGAAGTAATTGTTACAGTATCTTTATTTGATACCAATGTTATTTGATCTTCGCGAAGAGATGCTATGTAAGAACTTAATACTTTCACTGGTATAGCTACTTTTCCTTCTTCTTCAACTTTGCCGTGAATCCGTGTTTCTATACCAGTTTCTAAATTTGTTGTCGTAAATGTTATTTTCCCTTTTTCAGCAGTTATAAGTACGGCATTAAGTATTGGAAGCGTGAGACGTTTTCCTACCACGCGTTCTACCAAAAAAATGGCATCTCGGAGATTATCTTTTACACATGTGAACCGCATATATCTATTAATTAGTTTTTTATATAAATAAATTAGTAGTAGTAATAAGGAGTGTGTATAAGTTAATAACTAGTAATTTCTCATACATTACAATGTATTTTAGAAATAGAGCATGTTCACAGATTGTGTATAACATTCGAAGAACATGGGCACAGAAGTAATGGTGTGTACAAGAGGAGCTATATTATACACATACTATCCCCGATTATACACAGGTTATCATCAGGTGTTATAGATATGATCCTTCAAAACTTTAATTTCTTCGGCGAGCTTCTGATCTTTTTTAAGATCACGCGCTATTTTTTCATACGCATGGATGGCAGTTGTATGATCCCGCCCTCCAAATTTCTGGCCAATATAAGGGTATGATCCATGAAAATCCTCACGTAATAAATACATAGCTATTTGGCGTGGTTTTACAATCTCTCGGCGACGCGAACGTTCAAAGAGGTATTTTTCGTTGATATCATAGAATACACAGACTTCTTTTATTATCTTTGAGGCTGTTATAACACGCTTTGGCTTGGAACTTATTTGGATAAGCGTTTGTTTTGCTTCCTCCAGAGAGAGTGGGCGGCCGAGAATACGAATTTTAGCGAGTACAATATTGAGGGCGCCTTCAAGTTC
>JAHFNN010000019.1 GCA_023267315.1 Candidatus Nomurabacteria bacterium
TAATATCCCCATCCTTTGCCTTGTTTCGTGCACTTGAAAGTGATGCGAGTACGACAGCTGCTAAAATACCGATGATCGCAATGACGACCAAGAGTTCGATGAGGGTGAAACCTTTTTTGTTTATTGTATTCGTCCCCATAAGAATACTACGGGAGGCACGTAAAGTTAGTTGTGTTTGGTATTTGAACAGCCGATCGAGGACCTGAAAATCCACTACTATCTACACACCAAAACGCATCAGAACCAGTGTTATTAAGCATCGCGTGAACGAACCACGCAGATGAATTATTCCAACACTGAATTACTCCGCCATTTTTTATAATAGCTTGAACAAGATTTTGGATTTGTGCATCAGCAAAGACATTTCCTGGTTCAACGGGACATCCACCATGCGAAGCTTGAGGATTACCGTATCCCGTTTCCCCGCCATAAATTTCAGCTTGGGCCTGGATATTATGCATTTCTTCTTTTATATTTGCATTCTTTGCTTTATTTCTCGCACTTGAAAGTGACGCAAGAACCACAGCTGCTAAAATACCAATGATTGCGATAACAACCAGAAGTTCTATCAAGGTAAAGCCTTTTTTGTTTTTATTTGCAATCATACCCGATTAATTACACGAGGTACTACCTGGAGCCTTAGTTGCTCCTGGCCCTGAATATCCAGTACTATCTACGCACCATGCAGACAAGGAAGAATTTAAATTCAAATCAGTAAATGCTGCCCATTCACTCGCAGTATTCGTACACGTAAAACCTCCGCCACCTTTCCCATAAATACTCATCTCAATCCTATTTATGTCTGCTGGAGCACTACCGAAAGCACAATTAAAATTGTAGTTCCCTGTTGCTCCGTCAGCATCAATTTCCATTTGATTGCGGAGACTATTCATCTGCTCTTTAATATCCCCATCCTTTGCCTTGTTTCGTGCACTTGAAAGTGATGCGAGTACGACAGCTGCTAAAATACCGATGATTGCAATGACAACCAAGAGTTCAATGAGGGTGAAACCTTTTCTGTTACGGTAATTCATCTTTCTATAAAGTTCTGAATTTAGTTGATATTAATTACACTGATAAATACTGTTTGAGTTCGTAAAGGTAGTTGTGGAAAATGGTCCTGAAAATCCAGTACTATCTACGCACCAATAACCGTTACCCCCTGAAGCGAGATTAAGCTTAGAAATAACAGCCCATGATCCAGGTTGAGATTCACACCAAAGGTTTCCAGAGTAAGGTGAACTACCAGATCCTCCGGCATTCTTATCTATAGCTGTAAGTAAATTTTTAATCTGTGAATCATTAAACATATTCGTTGCACCTGAAGCACATGAGGCAGATGTTGTAGAATCATATCCACTCTCTCCACCATAAATTTCAGCTTGCGCTTGTATCCCATGCATTTCTTCTTTAATATCCCCATCCTTTGCCTTGTTTCGTGCACTTGAAAGTGATGCGAGTACGACAGCTGCTAAAATACCGATGATTGCGATGACGACTAAGAGTTCAATGAGGGTGAAACCTTTTGATAATTTGTTTTTCATAATATAAATTAATAATTAATAAAAAATAGCTTGTTAATATTACTCCGTATAGTATACCATCGTCTTATTTTTTCATGCGACTGGTATTGTGGATAATAAAATCCTACGAAATCGACGAGGCGATATTGTAAATTGGGATCAAGATAGCAGCAAGGAGAATACCGACACCCAAACCCAATGCCACAATCATAATCGGCTCAATAAGACCCACCAGTGTATCCACAGCTCCGTCAACTTCACGCTTATAAAAGCGCGCAATTGTTTTCAAGATATTCTCAAGCGCACCCGTCTCTTCGCCCACCTTCACCATCTGCACAAGAATTTCTGGAATTTCTTTATGTCGCTCCAAACCTTCAGAGAGTGAACTTCCGGCGTTCACCATCTCTCCCGCTTTTTTCATGATGTCTTGATAGACGGCGTTCTCGACAACATCACCAGTAATTTCAATTGCGCGATTAATACGGATACCCGCAGAAATCATCGTCTCCATGTTGTCCGCAATACGAGAGAGATAGAGCTTCTTGAACAATGGACCAAAAATCGGCATCGTAAGTTTCATACTATCAATAGTGTATTTACCATTTTTTGTTCGAGCCATACCTGCGAGCCAGAAACCTAGAATTACGAGCGCAATAACAATAAAGATTCCGTATTTCACGAAGAAGTCAGAGAATCCAATAACGATACGAGTATAGATAGGTACCGCTTGCCCAGACTCTACAATGAGTGCTGAGAGTTTTGGAATAACCATCACCAACATGAGTACCATCACAGCGATGAAAACGAAGACAATGAAGATTGGGTAAATAAGCGCATTTCGAGCCTTGGTCGTGAGTTCATATTGGCGCTCGAGATAGTCGGCTAAGTACGAGAATGATTGAGAAAGTTTTCCGGATTCTTCACCTGCCTTCACCATGTTCACATAAAAACTCGAAAAGATGGTCGGATGTTTTTCAAGTGCGCCAGAAATTGTAAAGCCCGCCTGGATGTCATCTACTACCTCCATCAGTGCTTTTTGAAGGTAGTGATTTTCTGAACTACCAGCGAGGAGTGTGAATGCTTTGAGTGCTGAAACTTGCGCTTCAAAAAGTGTTGCAATCTGACGAGAAATCAACACGACGTCGCGATTGGCGACCGTCTCAAACATTTTAATACTTCCAAAAAGACCTTTCTTTTCGTCAGATTGAATAGAGACAATAACGAGCCCGCGTCGCTGCAGTGCTGCAATCGCTAAATCTTTACTGACCGCCTCAACAGCGCCACTTTTTTTTGCTCCCGTATTATCTACTGCTTTGTATGTAAAATTCATTTGTTAGAGAAGTCGTTCCAATGCTTTTGGATTAAGTGAATTCAAGTATGCATTCTCAATAGTAATTTCACCTGCACGTACGAGCTCAAGGAGTGAGCGATTCATATCTACCATCCCCTGTTCAAAACCAGTCTCAATCACTACATCAATCTCATGTGTTCGTTTTTCTCGAATTAGATTTGAGACAGCATTGTTATTAATCAAAAGTTCGTATGCAGGAATCAGTCCACCGGTGATTCGTGGAATAAGACGCTGTGAGAAAATACCCAAAAGTGATGACGAAAGCTGGATGCGAATCTGGTCTTGTTGACCAGGTGGAAATGCATCAATGATACGGTCAATTGTCTGTGATGCATTATTGGTGTGGAGTGTTGAGAAAACAAGGTGTCCCGTTTCAGCAGCTGAAACAGCTGTTGAAATCGTTTCCGGACTACGCATCTCACCTACTAAAATAACGTTTACATCTTCACGAAAGACCGACTTAAGTGCCGTCGCAAAATCATGTGTATCGATACCTACTTCACGTTGGTCAATCATTGAACGCTTTTGTTCATAAAGGTATTCGATAGGATCTTCAACGGTAATGATGTGTTCAGCACGTTCAGTATTGATGAGATCAACCATTGCAGCGAGTGTTGTTGATTTACCCTGACCGACAGGACCCACTACCAAGAAAAATCCCTGCTTCTTACGGGCGAATGTTTCAAGCACTTGTGGTAAACGAAGATCAGCTAGAGTGCGAACTTTTGGAATGAGACGAAGCGCAACTCCAACAGAACCTTTGTGGAAAAAAGCATTTCCACGCATACGAGCTTCTCCTCTAAAATCATACGCGAAGTCGATTTCCTGATTCACCAAGAAACGATCAACTTTTGATTTATCAACTAAAAGTTCAGTGAGCAATCCTAAGGTATCCTCTTTTGTAAGAATGGCGCGCTTTACGAGAAATATAAGTTCACCCGCAACGCGAATTGCTGGGTACCGCCCTGTTGAAAGGTGTAAATCTGATCCACCTTCGCGGATGACTGTAGTGATAAGATCTTCGAGTTCTTTTTTGTAGTCCATAATAAAGAAAAAATTCCAAACCCCAAACATCAAATTCCAAAGTCAGTGATACATTTATTTTTGGAATCTGGAATTTGTGTTTTGGAATTTACTTACTTCCCTGCTTTTGTAATATATTCCTTCACTTTAGTGATAACTTCAGATGGTGTCGTATTTGCTTTGACGATATATCCGGCTGCACCCAATTTATCACCTTGATCAATATCTGATTGCTGTCCACGATTTGAAAGCATGATTTTAAGTGTATCTTTACCAATGCCTTCATTGTTTATCTTCTCCAAGAATTCAAATCCGTTTGTCACCGGCATCACCACATCCAAAAGCATGACATCTGGGTTGTATCCTTTTTTAAATTCTTCGAGTGCAGGTTCAGGACCAAGCGCAGTATGCACCTCATATCCAGATTGACTGAATTTGAGCGCATACATATCAAGCAAAAAGCTGTCATCATCAACAATCAATATTTTATATTTTTTATCTCCGTCTGCCATATCGTTTATATGTATTAATAGTTATAATTTTGCTCCCCTTATTATAGTACACCTTCTTTCACTCTGCCATACAAGAATGTGTACAACTTCTATACTTTATAGATTATACACCTCAATAAATGGAACAGTCCCTTCCATACTCTTGATTATAGCATCCTCACGCATCGTAAGCATTCCTTTTCTACGAGCCAGTGCATAAATATCTTGCTGAGTTGGGCGCTTCAAGATAGTGGTCTCCATTTCTTTATCCACAGCAAACATTTCAAATACGGCGGTTCGTCCTCGTGTACCTGATGGACACTCTGCTGAAGGTATCGCTTCATGTATCTGGCCTGTAAGTGGGAGCTTCGTTTTTATCTCATCAGGCAAATCCGCAAACTGCTTTTCAATCATGCTTTTTATAGCATCATCAACAGGTACCGCGTGTTTTGATGTTGGATAAATAGTGGAGACGAGACGCTGTGCAATACCCAATATAAGTGTCGGGGCAATCAAATACGGATCAACTCCCATATCAATCAAACGTGGAACAATACCAGTAGCATTGTTGGTGTGGAGTGTTGAGAAAACCAAGTGACCCGTGAGTGCTGCTTGAATTGCAAGTTCTGCTGTTTCGTTATCACGGATTTCTCCCACCATGATGATATCTGGGTCTTGACGAAGCACACTTCGAAGTCCCGCAGCAAATGTGTAGCCGATTTCAGGCATCATCTGCGATTGGCTCACATCCGGAATATGATATTCAACCGGATCTTCAAGGGAGATCACATTCTCTTTCTCACGATCAAGCTCGTTTAATATTGAATAGAGTGTGGTTGTCTTACCTGAACCAGTCGGACCAGTGATGAGAATGAGGCCGTATGGTCGTGCGAGTGCTGCTTTGATAAGTGCAAGATTTTCTTTCGAAAGACCGATATCACTGATAGACTTCACACCCTTATCAGCATCAAGCACACGGAGTTCTACTTTTTCTCCATACACGGCTGGTAATGTTGAGACACGAAAATCGATTTTTCTCCCATCAATTTTTGCTGAGAAATTTCCGTCCTGTGGTTTACGTTTTTCATCAAGACGAAGTTTTGCCAAGATTTTAATACGCGCAACGACACCTGCAAATACGTTCTGTGGCAAGATGAGACTCGTATGCAATACTCCATCAACACGGAATCGGACCTTCACCTTATCACCGGTATTTTCTACATGGATATCTGAGGCGTTCCCTTCTGTTGCATGACGCAAAATCACTGCCACAATTTTTATGATTGGTGCATCTTCAACAATTTTTTCTTCTTCTCCCGGCTTGAGCGCTGCGGGACCAGTCTCCACCCCTTGATCAGCAGCAGTATCGGCAATTTCATTATCAATCTCTGAAAGTGCTTGATCTACTTCACCCGTAATACCTTTATAGCTCTGAATAATCTTGTTGTAATCCTGTTTTGAAATAAGGAATATCTTAAATGGAACATTTAATTTGCCTGCAATAAACTGAAGCGCATCAAGACCTTGTACGTTGGAAGGATCTGTAATTCCGACCTCAAGTGTATTATCGACAAGACCAATTGGCGCAAATTTATAATTAGTAGCCGAAGCTTCAGGGATATACTTCAGAAGATCGAGTGATATTTTTTTGACATCAATCATTCGCATTGGCACTCTGAAAAACTCACTCTTTATTGTAAGAAGTTTCTTTTCATCAAATCCCATCTGCGCAAGCGCATCATCGATATCTCCACCAAATTTTTCGTCGGCAAGATTAATGATCGATTGGATCTGACTTTCTTGAATTATTCCCCTTCGTGATAACTCTTCTAAAAAATTCATAGGAAACTAAATGAATGCGGAGCAATGCAGAATACAACAAACTACGGAAGTGTCTTGAATGACATCACCTTACTACCATAGAGTGTAGTGCTCCCGACTTTTGCTGCAGCACGGTAATAGTATGTAGTACCTGGGAAAAGGCTGTTTAATGTATAGCTCCACGTACCATTAGTACCAGCCACAGTTGAAGAAGGAGTTGGTGTTACTGCAAGAGCCTCAGTCCTCCCCCATTCAAACCAAAATGATGTTGCACCCGTCGTATCAGGCAGGAGGCCATTTAATGTCACCGTTGATTTACCAATATTTGTCGCGGGTGCTGTTGTGACTTGTGCTGCTGTTTGAGCATTGCCACTTGTAGCACCTGATGGTGCAAATGGATTTGCGCGACCTTGTGGATCAGCGTTACCCAAATCTACTGTAAAATCTTTAAGTGACGTATATGCATCTTTCTGGAAAATAGTACTATTGGAGAGCTTTACGTTCTGTAGCGTTGAAAGCTGAGCAAATAAATCTTGATCAATCACAATTTTATTTGCAGGACCAGCGGTAATTTTACCGGATTGAGAGCTCACCGCCCCTGTTGTGGTGTCATTCTTGTTCGCAAAAAACATCATGTATGCTCCAACAGCGATACCAAATATGACGATGAATATGATGATGTTTCGAATTGTAGAGTTCATGTTTATTTCTTTAACCAATATGTTTTTATCTTGAAATTAAACTTAACCGTGTTTGTTTTAGGATCAGGTGCTGAGAACGTAATGGAAGTGATATCAACAAGACGGAGGCTTTTCTCAATATCTTGAAGTAACGGTACAAATCGCTCGTACTGACCTTCTATCGAGAATTCCATATCAACAGTTCCATACAACTTTGCCTGATCGGCGACGTCTGCAGGAGTTGATGCTGAAGCGGAACTTGTAGCCTGAGCTGTTGTCGGATTGTTGTATTTTACGTTACGCATAATCATCCCATGCTGAATGACAAGCTGTTCAACTTCAATAATGAGACGAATATTATCTGGTACATCAGGTAGAAGCTTTCCAAGCTGATCCCACTGGGCAGGCGCAATACTTGCATATGTTTTATTTAACGCTGTTTGTGTAGCGAGATATTTTGTAGAATTGTCAAAATCCTGTTTCTTTCCCGCAAGTATCGTCTGAAGATGTAAGATGCCATCTTTTTCCAAAACAGAATCAGTACCCGAATAGATAACGTTGGTATACCCGACAAAAATGCCGATTGCAACAACTACTATGATTAATGGTCCAAGAAGTCTCATCATAAAATATTATTGTGTTCCCCCGGTTGTTGGAGGCGTACCGCTAGTCGTCTGTTTTATAAAGTCGAGTGCTTTTGAATAATTAACAAAATCAGGATCCACTGAAAAATCAAGGTCAAAGGTGACATTTCCTTTCTCATCAAGATTTAAATTTGAAAAAACCGGGTTCTGTATATGGTCATCTTTTGCAAATGCGTCAGACTGAAAGGCGATCGAATTATATGGCTTGAGCCCTTTCGCAACACCACTCATTTTCACCGCAATGGTCTTTTTGTTTTTATCGGTCGATAGTGAGTAGGTGAATTTTGTATATTGAATCGTCTCAAGTGTTAGATTTTGGAGATCTATGAAAATTGGTGAGACTGCGATGTGATTGTTTAAAAGATCGGCACTTGCTGAAAGCCGCTTGTCTGCCAACTGAATCGTACTAATAAATTTCTTATCAATCTTTTTCTGAGAAGATGCTAGGCTTGCGTCTTGATCATTAATTTGAGAAACAAGTGACGACTGATATAAATACGCGCCACCAGCTGAAGCAAGTGAGGCAATTAAAATAACGATTGCGACAAAAACAAACAGACCAATCGGCCGCCTTGTCTGCACTCGTGATTCAGCCATAGGCTTTTTAGGTATGAAAGATGTTTGAAAGTCTTTGTCCATTGAGATAGAAATAGTTCGTTGAAAATAGAAAGAAGATACTTCCCTTCATACTATTTACTTCTATAGTATATCACCTCCAAATACGTTTTTTCCGTCAAACCTGTGTATAAACACTATTCGAGCTTGCGCATTGCAATTCCAAGCGCGACAGCAAACTCTGGACCAGTCATTTCAAGCACTGGTTCTAAGAATGCAGGAGCTTCAACTTTGCCAAATGGGTTACCGAGAACAACTTCACATTTCAAATTCCTTCGCGCAACATCAACAAACCCGCGAAGCAGTGCTCCCCCGCCCGCAAGAATCACCTTTGAAATAACTTGATTGTATTTCTTTTCATAATTTAATATCACGCTCTGTACTTCAGATAAAATATAATCGACAGAGATCATGGCGATTTCAGAAATATTTTTATCTTCAGGATTACCTACGAGACCGTACTGGCGTTTCAATTCTTCAGCTTTTGAAAAAGGAATGCCTAATGATTTTGCCAAACTACTCGTGATATCTGACGACCCACGATTCACACTGTGAAACTCGCGAATCACTCCGTGTTCAACAATTGCAATTTTTGTTTTTGATGCGCCCATATCGAGCAGCATCACACTTGAAAGTTCATGATTGAATGTCGCACGCACTGATGAAAATACTTCAATCTCAAAAAATGATGCGTGGATATCAGCAGCCTTCACTACATCATGATAGCGAGTAAGTGTATCATTGTGTATTGCAGCAACAAGTACCTCGCTCTTTGTGGGAGCAAGCGGACCACTGTCTGATTCTTCAGGTACACCATCAAATGACTCAGCACGTTTTGGAATCACAGACCAATCAAGCGTCACTTCAGATACCGGCACTGGAATATATTTTCGTGCTTCAGTTGGAACGACAGTATCAAAATTCTTTTCATCTATTTGTGGAGGAATCTCCACAACAAATATCAAACTCCCTGATGCCGGAATCGAAACTCCCGCATCTTTGGTGGTAGTGGTAGATTCACGAAGCACATCCGTGATAGCTGTGGCGAGTGCGTCATTGGGAAGATTGGTAAGTTGACCAACTTCAAGTTCGCCATAAGGACCAAGCGCAAGAGCGCCGTACGTTTCAAGTACTGCCTTTCCTCCCTTCTTTTTGAGTTGGACGACTTTCACCGACGAGGATCCGATATCGATTCCCAAAACGGAACCATCAGAACCGCTCGACTTAAGAAAACTGAGCCCCCCGCCGATAATTTTTTTAAAAGGATTATCCATTGCAGAAATAAATTACGTAAAGAATGGTTATTCAGTAGAAAACAGTAAAAACACTATTTACTACTAACTGGCTTAGTATATCATTAAAAATATGCAAAAACTATGGCAAGACCTCATAGAATTCATATTCCCAAGCCATTGTATTGGATGTAAAACAAGGGGTATCGCCTTGTGCCCTGTCTGTATTTCAAAAATTCCTCCCGCTGACCCATTCCCCAAGGATTGGATCCGATCTATCTTTTACTACAAAGACCCTACGATCAAAAAAGCACTCTGGGCACTCAAATATAAGAACAAAAAGGAAGTCGGTAAGATTCTCGGTATACATATATATGAATACTTACTCGAAGATGTGAGTGATCTAGAGCTCTTCAGCAATATCCAAACTTGGACGGTTGTGCCAATCCCCATCTCCAAACGAAGACTTAAAAAACGTGGGTACAACCAAGCAGCGATACTTACTGAAAGTCTATGCGCTCAAGATGCTGGACAAATCTTCATATTTTCCCCGCATGCACTTCAAAAAATAAAAGATATCCAGAGCCAAGCTGAAACAAAAAATCGCACAGAGCGACTCAAAAATATATTAGGCTCATTTGCCGTAAAAGATCCTGAAAAAATTACTGGCAAGAATATCATCTTGGTCGATGACATTGTCACCACTGGTGCGACACTTACTGAAGCACGACGGGTACTCAAAGAAGCAGGAGCGAAAAAAATTATCGCAGTAACCGTGGCACATTAAAAATAACGATTTCAAAAACTACACTTTTTCTGCTACCATAAAGCTATGTCAAAAAAAATTCCATGTGTAGAATGCGGAGATGCTCCGGTAAATCACACACTCATTAAAGCATCAGTCATTATTTCTCATGAAATGCGTCCATTCAATAAAGGTATGGATAAAATCATGGGATCGATTACGAATAACGTTACCGAAAAGCTTACACCGCTCTTTGTATGGTTCATGACTCTGATCCATTTCGGAAAAATGAGGAAGACGTATACCGAAGAAGGCGAACACAAAGATGGCGGACGCACAATTGTCCTATGGAAAGAAGCGATCCGACGCGGCATCGATATGGAAGAACTCTGGCTCGGCAATCACCCTACCGAATTATTTATTGCAAAATTTAATGGCGAGATGCGGGCATTTGATAGTCTTCCCCGCCCCAAAGGTAGAAACTCCGAATCTCTCGCATGGATGGACGACAAAGAAGTCATGGATCAAAAATTTGAAGAAGCTGGCATTCCGGTAGCAAAAGGTGGTGACGGTATCGCGCGTACATTTTCTGAAGCTTTAAAAATTTTCAAATCAGTCACCCCACCAGTCATCACCAAACCAAACGTCGGCTCACGCAGTCGTCATACCACGATACACATCAATGATGAAGCAGCACTCAAGCGAGGATTTGATACCGCGAAACAACTTTCTCCGTGGGTCATTATCGAGGAGGAGCTCGAGGGATTCGTATTCCGAGGTACTGTTATTGGTGGAGAAGTCGCAGGTATCGTTCGTCGCGAACCTGCATCTGTCTATGGAGATGGTACACATACGGTACGCGAACTTGTTGATATTGAAAACGCACTCCCTGTTCGTCAAGGACCAATCTTTCATAAGATACCTACCGACAAAAGCGCTGAAGACGAACTCACTCGTCAGAAAAAGACCTGGGAATATGTTCCACAAAAAAATGAAATTGTTACTTTAGGAGACAAAGCGAGTCGCGGTGTCGGTGGCGGTATCGTTGATGTCACCGATGAAGCACATCCGGACAACATTGAGCTGCTGCGTTCTGTGGGGCGAGTACTCAAAGATATGATTGTTGGTGTTGATTTTATTATGAAAGACATCACTGTCTCATGGAAAGACCAACCACGCTCCGGTGTGATTGAATGCAACAGCGCACCATTCATCGATCTTCACTATTTTGTACTCAAAGGTAAACCACGAAATGTAGCTGGAAATATTTGGGATATTATTTTTCCTAAGTCACACAAAGATTAAATCAATAATCACATGACACAAAATCGCAAGCTGTACTTGGTGTCTCGGGTGGAGTGCCTAATCTTGCAAAATACTTATACCACTTTACCACTACTGGCTGGTAAATGTTTCTTTGCTCAAAGACAGCAG
Organism: Candidatus Nomurabacteria bacterium; assembly: GCA_023267315.1. Classification (GTDB taxonomy): domain Bacteria; phylum Patescibacteriota; class Minisyncoccia; order Phycocordibacterales; family UBA9973; genus JAHFNN01. Next base: position 11,560 of record JAHFNN010000019.1, read on the forward strand.
GGTGAATTATTTGCGTAAGAATACGAGGTTCATTTACAGAAATAGACTGATTCTTATATGCGTAATAATTATATCCTTCAATAGCAAGCCATAGGATAAGAATAATCGAAAAAACCCACTTAAAAAACTTCCGTACGGGATGTTTTTTAATTTCATAGACAACATGTTGCTCGACTATTATCGGATTGCCGCCGGGAGGGATTGGGGTTGTAGTAGTTTGTGGTTGAATGGAAGCACTTACTGCCCGATTGATATCATCAATAGTCCATCCTTGC
>JAHFNN010000020.1 GCA_023267315.1 Candidatus Nomurabacteria bacterium
AGAGATCCATAGATTTAATTCTATAATTGCTTTTTCTGAAATTGAGAAATATTTAATAAAATTCCAACCATCGCGAGCGAAAGTAGTAATGATGTCCCCCCTTGGCTGACGAATACGAGCGGCACTCCGGTCAATGGAAACACTCCGACGATCGAGGCTATATTCATGAATGACTGGGCCGTGATCATTATAACAAGTCCCGTTGCTAAAAGTCTACCGAATGAATCCGGGGCCCGCCGGGCTACTTTCATGCCACGCATTCCGAATGCGACAAAAAGAAAGATAAGGATTGTTCCACCAATAAAACCAAATTCTTCTCCGACAACAGCAAAAATTGAGTCACCCTGTGGCTCAGGTAAATAACTGAATTTTTGGATACTTTGTCCAAATCCCCGACCGGTGATTCGTCCAGAGCCAACAGCAATAAGACCTTGGTCAAGCTGATATGAAGAACCCAGTGTATCTTGCGAAGGATCAATGAACGTCTTTACCCGTTCGAGTAAGTAGGGTTTAAAGAGTACAAGAATTCCCAATGTGCATATTGCAAATAAAATAAGTCCCAGAATGTATCTTACGCGTATTCCTGAAACGAGCGCCATGGCAACCCCCGTCACAATCATTAAAATAAAACTTTTTGTATCTGGTTGGCGAAATAACACGAGCGCAATAACAGAAAGAAGGACAATGAGTGGAAGTATTCCGTAGACAAAACTATTGGTGCGACTTTTGATTGATGAGAGCCATGCGGCAAAATAAAATATAAATCCGATTTTCAAGAATTCAACTGGTTGGAATGTCATTGGACCAAGTGCGATCCATCGTCGTGCTCCACCGTGTGAAAATCCTAAGTGCGGTACAAAGACGAGCAGTGTCAAAATAATTGAAGCAAGAAATAAATAAAAAGATTTCTTTCTCCAAAACTGGTAATCAATCTTAAGACACGCAATAAGCGCAACAATTCCTCCTCCCAATCCAAATGCGAGTTGACTCAACAATACTCCATAAAATTTCGCCTCATTTTTTGCAAGAATACCAAGTGATGCAGAGACAAATATGGCGATGCCCGCCAATATAAGAATGGTGACAATACCTAAAAAAAATCTATCGACTTTTTTATTTTCTGATGACATCCCATTAGAAACGACCCGCGACTGAGAAAGTAGCGAATCGAGTTACTGTTTTAAATGGTAGTAGTATATTTAATATCATAACTTCAAAGAAAAATATTCGCGGCTTCTAACGGGACAAGTTAGCTAATTAATGCAAGCATTATGCCGATAACTGCAAAAATGATTGAAATAACCCAATATCGCATCACTATCTTTGGTCGAGACCAGCCACGAGCTTCGAAATGATGATGGAGTGGAGAAACAAGAAAGAACTTTTTTCCGTAGATCCGCTCTGAAGCTTTTTGAACCATAACTGAACCAGAAGTCATGACAAGTGGAAATGCAATGATCGGCAAAATAAGTACTGCATTGGTGAGGAACGCAATAATTGAGAGCGTCACCGTCAATCCCAACATTCCTGTTTCTCCCATATAAAATCGCGCAGGTGGAATATTGAACCATAGAAATGCGAGTATCGCTCCCACGATAACAGTACAGAATGCGGCGATATCTACTTGGTTGTGGACGAATGCAATCGTTGCGTATGCTCCAAAGGCTGAAGCCATAACTCCTCCCGAGAGACCATCGACACCATCGATGATAGAGCCAGAAAATGTCGCAAGCATGACAATAACAAAAACTGGAATAAAGAATAATCCAATATTTACCGCACCGACAAATGGTATGACGATTGAAGTAACTCCCAACTTCACATAAAACCACCATGCGCCAACCAAGCCGATAGCAATGACTGCAAGTATACGGTCTTTGCGAGATATTCCGTCTACTTCTTCTGCCCCGTTTCCATATACGACGAGGAGATCATCGAGAAGACCGATAATTGAAGCAATAATGAGTGAGAAGAATGGTAATATCGTTTGGTTGCGACTTAAGAAGTTGAGTTTAGTAAGAGAATCAGTGGGGAAAAACATTGAAACGATCCAGATAAGCATTACCGTAATAAAAACAGAGAACCAGATAATGATTCCGCCCACGCGTGGAGTCGATGTTTCCTCTTTTTGATTATGGATCTTGGTAAAAGCTTCAGTCATGGGATCTTTTTCTTTATGTCCCTTGGGTACCTTTTTCCATAATCTATATTTGTAAAAATAATGTGAAAAAAGTGGAGTTATTGCAATGCCGAAAACGAACGCGATTGTTGCAGGAAGAAATATTTTTACGACGTTTGTGATCATAGGGATGTAAGATAATTATATACTAAAATCTTAATTAACCGTCTCAAGTGGTAGAGCTGGAGTTTGGCTTATCGGAACAAGATATTTACGGAGTGCATTTAATACCGTCTCCACGTCATCAAATCTTCCTGAGATACTCGATCCAAGTACGACAATGACGTAGTCTTTACCTTGAATATTGGCAATGACTGCCAAGTTGCCTCCTGCAAGATCTGTTGTGCCGGTTTTTGATGCCACAATATCTGGGTCGAGGGCAAGAAGTGTGTCTGTATTTTTTACAGTATGAGACACATCATTCAATGATTTCACGGTAATTTTTTCTTCTCGAGTTGCACTAAAAATTTCAGGATATTTTTCAAATCCATATGCGAACAATCGAGCAAAGTCACTCGCGCTTCCTTCGGAGCCACTTTCGGTGGTATTAATATCAAGACCGCTCTCATTTTGGAATTCCATATTAACCAAACCAAGTTCCTTTGCTCGAATATTCATACCATCAACAAACGATCGTGCGCCATGCCATGGCTCAGTCCCTTCTTTAAGAAGAGTATCCATGTTTAAAGAAATAGCTTTTGCGGCATCGTTTGATGAAACAACCAACATGAATTTGATGAGTGTTGAGAGCTGCCACTTTTCTCCAACAAGAAGGCCATTATCCCCTTCTTCAAGCAGCGCTTTCTTAGGAATAGTAATCGTAAATACTGATGGTGCAATATCGAGTGCCGCTACTGCTGTCATTATTTTTGTCAGCGATGCAAGTGGAAGTTTTGTGTTTTCATTTACTGCGTACAGTGGTGCTCCGTGAAGTGGAGCAACATATACTGCTTTAGCCCCAAGTGAGAGTGTATCAAATAGCGCCTGTTGGCGATCTTCAATCTTCTGCTGTGCTTCTACTTTCTGTATTTCAACCCTACGATCATAAAAAAAAGCACTCCCGATTAGAGACATGACTATCAAAGCAAAAATCAACCTGTTTTCTGAGGGCGTCGTTTTTCTCATAATTATGATTCTTCCGTAACCGCTTCCTTTTCTTGTCCACGAGCCATTTCAGATTTTAATGTAGTGCTTAAATTATTAAAATCAGGTAATGCTTCGATGTTTTGTATGCCTAAATATGAAATGGTTTCGAGGGTTGGTTTGTAAATAATTTTTCGACTGTCGTGCGGATCAATATCTTTTTCAATAAGACCGCGGATCAGGAGGTTGCGAAGGATGAAACTTGAATTAACACCACGGATATAATCTATCTCACTTCGTGTTGCACCATTTTTGTATAAAATGATCGTGAGTGTTTCCAGAGTTGCTTTTGAGAGATCTTTTGAAAGTTCTTCTTTGCGGATTGTTTCGATAAATGGACCGAGTTCTGGGTGTGTTCCCAAAGCAACTTCGGTTTCATTGCGTACTAATGAAAGACCGCTTCCTTCAAGTTTTTGAGAAAGTATTTCCAGTGCATTTATGACCTCATCTTTTCCTGCACTAACCATTGTGGCGAGCTTCGAAATTTCTACGGGCTCTCCTTTTATAAAAAGTATTCCTTCAATTTTTGCGTATAATTCCATAAGTATATTAATTCTCCAGTGTTAAAGGTGATTCCTCTCTCACGTCTTCTTTGTGAATGGTGATGTCTTCAAAATGATTATCTTGTAAGACATTGATAATTCCCTCTCGCACAAGCTCAAGCATAGCAAGAAATCCGACGATAACATAGACCTTTTTTTCCTTTGGAGTACCTGTGCCACCTGATACTGAATTCGTAAAATCTCTAAAGCTTGTATTCAAACTTGTCTGAATGCGTTCGGTTAAACTCTCGATCATTTCTTCAATACTCATTACTTTCTGCACTGAAACTTCTGGCATAAATTGCTTTTTAGGTAGGCGCTCAATCAGATTCTGAAGCAATAAATGCATATTTTCTAGATTTATTTTTGGATCTGGGCTGAAGAGTGGATCGTCGTATGATTTTTCCGGACTCTGAAAGATGATATTTTTACCGAATGTATTTTTTATACCTTCACTCGCATCTTTGATGAGTTGGTATAGTTTTAGTCGCTTTTCAAGATCAACAATTTTTTCTTCTTCATCGCCGGTGAGCTCAAGGTTGGGTAGTAGTGATTTTGACTTGATCAGAATAAGTGTCGCTGCGATAAGAATGAAACTCGTCGTGTGCGTGATATTCATTTCCGGCAAATTTTTCACATACCCGATATAATCATCGGTCACTTGCGCCAAAGAAAGCTCGTTGATAAAAAGCTTTCGATTTTGAATAAGATCAAGGAGAAGATCAAGTGGCCCCTCAAAGATGGGTGTTTTTACGTTATAGGCAGTCGTTACTTGGTCCATTAGGACTATTCTAACATTATTTCAAATAATTTTAGTACCCATCACTGCTTAACTTTTCATCGATTCGGTTCATGTCACGAGGAAACATTGAAGCTTCGCGGATATTTTTCAAATTAAGCATTTGCATAGTGAGTCGCTCGGCACCAAATGCGAATCCGCCTTCTGGTGGTACTCCGTACTTAAATGCTTCAAGAAACATCGCAATTTTAGTTGGATCTAATCCCCAGAGTTTGACGTGTTCTTGTAATTGGTCGTATTTATTGATTCTTCGTCCGCCTGAGAGCCATTCAACACCGCGACAAATAAGATCCATACCTTCGTTGAATTCTGGTTCTTCTGGATTTGGATAGACGTAGAAAGGTTTCTTGCGTGTTGGGTATCCATAAATAAAGACGAAGTCAGAGCCAGTTTCTTTTTTGATGATTTCACAAATCTCTCGTTCGTCTTGTGGGTTGGTGTCTTTTTCTCCACGAACATCCCGACCGTAGACTTCAAAAATCTTTTTTTGTACCTCACGAAGTGAAAGTGTTGGGGTTTTCTCAATCATTGTTGGTAATTCAACATTCAACAATTTCAAATGCGCGGCATTTTTGGTCTGCACTTGATTTAAAATGAAGCGCACTGTTTCTTCAGCCATATCACGCACATCCTTCCATGACTCAATGAATCCCATTTCCACATCTAAACAGACGACTTCAGTAAGGTGTCGTGTAGTTGATGAAGGTTCTGCTCGGAATACTTTGTTTACCGAAAAACATCGTTCAAATGCAGACATGACGATCTGCTTGTAGAGCTGTGGAGATTGCGAAAGGTATGCTTTTTTGCCGAAATAATCAATTGGAAACACTTCAGCACCACCTTCAGCTGTAGCTGGAACGATTGCTGGCGCCTGAAATTCAAAGAATTCGTTTTTCTTCATAAATTCTCTGAAGGAATCAATAATGGTTTCTTGCACTTTAAATACTGCCTGTACTTTTGGCTGACGCAGTACGAGTGCTCGGTGATCGAGCTCCGTTGTCAATTCGAGATTGTATCCATCAAGTGACATATCAAATGGGAGTGTTTCTGCTTGTGCGAGCACTTCAATATTTTTGACTTCAAGTTCAATGTCGCCATTTTGTAGATCTTTGTTTACATTTTTTTCTGGGCGCTTGTTGACAATACCGGTGACTTTTACTACCCATTCTGGTCGCATTTCTTTGGCAACAGTAATCCCTTCGCTTCCGGGGAGTGTGACACACTGTATCTTTCCACTCATATCACGCATATCAAAAAAGACCATTTTCCCTTGGTCACGACGAATATCAATCCATCCTGCGAGAGTAACTTCTTGACCCACTTTTTCTCCAAGATTTTTTATGTATGTTCGGTTTGTCATTTTTCGAGTATATCTCAAAAGGGCTGAAAAATAAAGATCCTTACTCTCTTGCGGTAATAAAAAAGGACTACTGATCAACATGATCAGTAGTCCTTGTAATGCCAGGAGCTCCTTTGGACAGAGCTCCCCGGACATAATTGCCTGGCTTGGACCCCAAGCGACCGGTTTATCTTTTGACTTAACTAACATCAATATTTTCTGGAGTGACCTTCGCCCATCTTTTGGGTGATGAAATATTGGGAAGACCACTATCTAAAGTGAGTCGGGTACCATAGAGGGTTACCTCATTGATTGCAGGAATTTCTCCGATTTCCTTCTCATCTTTAAGATTTAAAGCTAAATCAAAAAGTAAAATTTTTTTCGTTGAAAATAATAACAATCTTTTAGTAAGTATTCGATCCAAATATTTCATAAATACTCCGTTCAATACTTTCCCGTCATCTTCTCGAAGTAGAAATGATGCTCGATGTTCCATTTTGTAATCAAATAAGTCGATACCATTATTATCTTTATCTATCATGAAAAAGAGTCTATATTCTGGTCCGTCTATCAGCATTTTGTTGATGTGAGTTATGTGCATATATGTATTCCAGATCCGCACTCGCGGTTTTCCAGTCCTTGGGCTGGGGTTTTAAAACTGGGAATTTTTTAAAGAACTAAAAATACCGGCTTTCGGGCCGGCAAGTACATTTGAACAATATCAATCAAATACACTGGTCAGCACAAAAGAGATGCGTTTACTCGCATTTCTGGCCACCAGCTCTTTGTTTGTGTATGTATTGTTTTCATATTGTGGTAACTACCTCGCATTTATATTTAACTCACATTCGTACACTCAAACTGTGTGTACTATCATGTACTAGTACACTGTATCATAAGTAAAAAGTGGAAGTCAACATGCAAAAAGTAGGAGCTGTGGAAAACATGCGATATGGAATTAGTAGTGCGGTCATAGTACTAATTCCGTGCAATATCTTCGGGTATTATGTGTAAGTTAGATAATCTTTAATTTTTTGAGAACCTTTTCAAATCCCCCATTGGGGTCTGAGAGTTCTCGAGATCCACGTGAAATAGTACTAATGCTTATCTTAAGCTCCTTCCCTATTTCACGATGAGACACACCTTTTGCAAGACGTTTGATGATTTGCCAGCGCAATCCTAGCTCTTCTATCTCAGAAGGTGTTAGCATATCGAGCATAAATTCTTCACGGAGTTTATTGTCACTGCCAATTTTGTCGAGTACGCGTAAAAATTCCTCAATGTATTCTTTCTTTGAATTTTTACTGGTTGTATTTCTCATGTACTAGTACACTGTACCTCTGCTTAAGGTCGTAGTCAACAATCACTAAAGTCCAAGATAATGATTCACAGTTTTTTCGAGTTCCTTCTCTGTTGTGAATAAAAATGATTTAATTCTGATACTTTCGGCGGCTGTTATATTTTTTTCTTGGTCATCGAAATAAAGACATTCATCAGGTTGTAGGTTGTTTTCCGACAGTACGAGTTGCCATGCCTTAATATCTGGTTTTACATACCCAGTTTGCCATGAAAAATATGTCATATTTACAACCTCATGAATCCATGGGTAATGGCCGTAATAGAGTGCTCGCTCTTTAAAATTATTGGATAGGATATATACTTGAATATTTTTTTGACGCAATGAGCGTGCAAAGGCAATCATCGCATCTGATGGTATTTCAGCTGTAAACCAGTAATTCCAGAATTCTTTTTCTGAAAACATCACACCCCACTCTTTAAGTAGTGGCTCCCAGTAGCTAAATGCTGGCAATGCATGAGGTTGTCGTACTTTTTGCATGAGCTCAGCCAATTTGGGCAAAAATACCGAAGATGGAACATTAAAATCTTTTTCAAAACGATCGCTCAATTTCTGACTTTGAACAAAAATTCCATTGAGATCAAAAATTACCGCTTTTATCATATGTTAATAGAGCGCAACGCCGATTTTTTGACGAACATCTGTTATTTTCTCAGATGTTTTTACGCGAGCTTTTTGGCCACCTTCCTTTAATATTGCGAGTACCGCCTCTTTATTTTCGGCAAGAGCAATTCTTTTTTCACGAATCGGTTTGATAAACGCTTCAATATCTTCAATCAGTGCCTCCTTTAAATCTTTATACTTACCCGCCTTTTCTGCGTAGAGTGTATCCAATGCACCTTGTTCTTTAAATAGTTTATGAATCTCGTATACATTTTTGGGGATTCCACCACTTGAATCTGTCACGATTCCCATTACCGCTTTTTTTATTTCCTCGTATGAAGCAAAAAGTGGGATTGTATTACCATAACTCTTTGACATTTTACGTCCATCAGTTCCTGGTACGATTGCCACTGTCTCTAAGATAAGCGGCTCAGGTATTTTAAATGTTTCGCCCCAGATGCGGTTGAATTTTTCAGCGGTGTCGCGTGCGTATTCAATATGTTGCTTCTGATCTTGTCCTACTGGAACAACATCTGCATCTTGAATAAGTATGTCTGCAGCCATAAGTAATGGATAATCAAAAAGACCGACGTTTACTTCTTTTGCTTTCATATGTGCGTCTTTATATGCAACTGCACGCTCAAGGTATGGCATGGTAGTAATGCAATTAAAAATCCATGCGAGTTCTGTCACCTCCGGTACATCTGATTGTTTAAAAAGTGTCACTTTCTCTGGATCAAGACCCACTGCAAGATAATCGAGTAGCACGTTTAAGATATTTTCCTCTAGCGTTTTTCTGTCTTGTACTGTGGTCAGTGAATGGAAGTCAGCTATGAAGATATGACTATCGTATTTATCCTGCAAATCAACGAATTGTTTCATTGCGCCGAAATAGTTGCCGATATGAAGCGTGCCTGATGGTTGAATACCTGAAAGTAAGATTTTTTTTGACATACGACCATTTTAGCAAAAATAGCTATAAATATAAATAGCTCCAGGACTTGGTGCCTTGGAGCTATCATAGAATAACGCTTTTAAAAAATCATAAAGTCTTATATTCATCATCTTCATCATCGCTTGAAGCATCATATTGTTGCGTATTAGGCAATGTGAATGAATCATAACCCGGTGCAGCCTCTCGAGTGTAATTCGATAGCTTTTCCATATTTGATTCTCCTTTTGATTTATAAATCTCATTTTTAATAAACGTGAAATATTCTTCAAATCCTGTCTCTCCTTGTGTGAGAAGGAGTCTGTTTAGGAGTGAATCAATACTTTTATCACAAGCAATTGGCGGATACAACATATTTGTGATCCACCATGTTGTATATCGTGGATCACGGTGGACACTTGCAGTATCAAACATTTTTTCTACTACAATTGTAGTATCACCAAATTCCTCAATAAATTTTTGAGATTTCGGATGATATACATCACGGTAGTATACATATCCACCTTTTTTATAACCCCAAAAAATATGCCCATCCCACGTTTCATCTTTTATTGTGTCTGCTGCAAAATAGTCTGGTGTTTTTGGATATCTGACAAAATAGATTTTTGCGTTTGTTGAATCATACTGCAGAGCCGCATATTTATTATGAGCAAATACTATGGAGTCTTTGTAATAATTCCATGCGTCCATTTCTTTATCAGTAATACTCATGATAATAAGTCCGACACCGGAGTGACGCTGACTTTCGTAAGCATCCTTATCAATTTTGTACAGGAATAGTGCGCTCAGAGCAAATAAGCCAAGTGCTCCGAAAAAGAGGTCAAGAGTTTTAATTTTCATAATTTTTAGGGTTTAGGGTTAGAGTTTATGAATTTTTTATATGAGAATATTTCTCGCTTTAGCCATGTAAATTCGTAGACAAAGCGAGAAATACCCGTCTTTTGAAAGAACTACTACGTACAGAAAAATATATTAACACAAAATATGAATATGTCAAAAATAAAACAACCCATACAAATCTTTTAAATTTGTATGGGTTGTGGTGAGATTTTTCCTAAAATTGCCACGTCTTAGGTAACAGTTAGGACGAGGATCTTTTTGCTGCAAAGCACTCCGGGTAAATTTTTTCTTTCACCGGTAGAAACTTCATAGGAATCTTTTCCGTAAACAGTGAGCCACACTACCTTTCCGGTAGACCATGTTGGCTTAAAATTTTTAGGAAATTCTTCAGTACGAACTTCTCCGCTTGCAACATCACGGTACTTTATGACTGTATTGTGTTCGCTGAAAACAAACATGCATACAATGTATGCGACAACACAAGCCATTTCTAATAAAGGAAGGAACTTTTTCATAAGAATATGATTTAAGGTTTATACAGGTAATATTGTATCATAAATAATATTTTTTGTCAATGTATTTATACACACGTTTCAAACAGAGTTATCACTATTTTTATTTCGCGGCATCATGCGGGTATGCTAAAATCACTCCATGTCTACGAAGAATAATTCACTCCGAGTCCCTCCACAAAACCTTGATTCAGAAAAAGCAGTGCTAGGTTCTATCATGCTTCGACAAAATGCACTGCATGAAGTCGAGGATACGATCGTGTCAGCGGCATTTTATGCAGAAAAACATCGTCTCATTTGGAATGCGATGGTAGAACTGAATTCAAAAAACGAACCGATTGACTTGGTCTCACTCACTGCTCGTCTCAAGGATAAGGCAATGCTTGAGCAAATCGGTGGTACTGCGTATCTCAACGAACTCATCAATACTGTTCCTGCTTCAACAAATGTAAAATACTACGCTGATATTGTTCAAAAAAAGTACGTACTGCGAAGTTTGATTGAAGCAGCAGATGAAATATCTGAATTAGGATTTTCAAATGATTCAGATGATGTGGAAGAAGTGCTTGATCAAGCCGAAAAGAAAATCTTTGAAATCACGAGCTCGCCAAAAGGTCAGAAATTCATCAGTATCAAACATACCCTTTCTGAAACATGGGAGCGTATCGAAAAATTACACGAAAATCCCGGTGAACTCCGCGGTGTGCCAACTGGATTTAAAGCACTCGATGACATGATGGCTGGGCTTCAAAAATCAGATCTCATTATCTTAGCAGCGCGTCCTTCGATGGGTAAAACAACACTCGCACTCGATATTGCTCGTCTTACTGCAACCAGACACAATACACCGGTTGGTATTTTTTCACTGGAAATGGATTCCCAGCAATTGGTTGATCGTATGCTCGCAGCTGAAGCGCGTGTGAACGCTTGGAATCTTCGTACCGGTAAACTATCTCAAGATAGTGAGTTCTCTCGTCTACGTGACGCCCTCGACAAGCTTTCTAAAGCACCGATTTTTATTGACGATCAATCTTCAAACTCAATTGCTAAAATGCGCGCATTTGCAAGACGGTTGAAAGCTGAGCATGGATTGGGCCTCATTATTGTCGACTACTTACAGCTCATGACTACCAGTAAAAATTATGATTCGATGGTGAACCAGGTAACAGAAATTTCACGCTCGTTGAAAGGTCTTGCGCGTGACCTTGAAGTTCCCGTCATTGCGCTTTCCCAGCTTTCTCGTGCGGTGGAATCTCGTGGTGGCAAACCTCGCCTCTCAGACTTGCGTGACTCAGGATCCATCGAACAAGACGCCGACGTGGTGATGTTTATTCACCGTGAAGATAAATATAAAGACGAAGATCAGAAGACAAACATCGCTGAAATATTGATTGAGAAGCATCGTAACGGTCCGGTTGGTAAAGTCGATCTCTTCTTTGATGAAAAGATGACAACATTCTTACCACTGGAAAAAACAAGCTTAGATGATTTCAGTAGAGCTGCTCCACAAGGAAAAGCAGGTGGCTCGCTTGATGACTTTTAAATATGGATAACATC
>JAHFNN010000021.1 GCA_023267315.1 Candidatus Nomurabacteria bacterium
TGGGGTATCGATAACGTTACTGTTCCTGAAGGCAAGACTGCAGCAATTGCAGAAGGTAAGAAAAAAGAAAAAGAAGTCTTGAATCAATTCAATGAAGGTCTTTTGTCTGAAGATGAAAAGTATCGAAAAGTTATTGAAGTATGGGATCAGGTAAAGGTTGAAATTGAAAAAATGATGCCATCAATTCTCGATAAGTCTCCAGTGACTGCAGACATGATCTACTCACAGGCTCGCGGTACCATCAAGAACTTGATGCAGATGGCGGGTATGAAAGGTCTCATCATGAACTCTGTCGGTAAGACACTCGACTTCCCAATTATTCCTTCATATAAGGAAGGTCTTTCTCCACTTGAATACTTCATTACGACTCACGGTTCTCGAAAAGGTTTGGCCGACACAGCGCTTAACACTGCGAAAGCTGGATATCTTACTCGACGTCTCGTTGACGTTGCGCAGGATGTCGTTATTACTGAAGAAGATTGTGGAACAAAGGAAGGTAAGATGGTTTCGCGTGAAGATGTTTCTGGTGTTGAAATTTCACTTTCAAAAAATCTCCGTGGACGTGTACTCGGAGCTGATCTTAAAAATGATAAAGGAGAAGTATTGTATAAGCGCGGAGCATTGATTTCTAAGGAAGATGCACAGAAGATTGAAAAAGCTGGTGTTACTCAAGCATTTGTACGTTCACCACTTACCTGTAAAACAGTCCACGGAATTTGCCGTATGTGCTACGGTCTTGATTTGGGACGTAATCAATTGGTGCAACTCGGTGAAGCTGTCGGAATTGTTGCTGCACAAGCGATCGGTGAACCAGGAACTCAGCTTACGCTCCGTACCTTCCATGCCGGAGGAGTCGCGACTGTCGACATTACAGCAGGTCTTCCTCGTGTTGAAGAAATTTTTGAACGCCGAACACCGAAGAGTCCAGCACTCGTTTCTCGTACCGATGGTGAAGTGATTGATATCCGAGATGTTGATGGAGGAAAGGAAAAAATAATCGTTATTCTCTCAGATCTCAAAGGAGACAATGAAGACAAAACACCTCAGAAGAAAGCACGAGCTGGTAAGACTGTAAACGTTGGCAAGATTGGTAATACTATGGAATATACTGTTCCGTTCCGCCGAAATCCAATTGTTAAAGTTGGTGCAAAGGTGGTCAAAGGAGAATTGCTTACGAACGGATCTGCTGACATCGCTGAAATCTTCAAATATGGTGGTCATGAACTCGCAGAAGAATACATCATCCGAGAAATCAACAAAGTGTATGAACTTCAAGGTGCATCTATTTCACGAAAGCACACTGAAATTATCATTCGCCAAATGTTCTCACGCCGACGCGTGAAGGATGCTGGAGATACTGCGTTTTCTCCAGGTGAATTGGTAGAAAACATCGAACTTATGGAAGAAAATGCGCAAGCAAAGACTGATGATTTGAAGGAAGCAAAAGCTGAAACAGTAGTACTTGGAATTACTGAAGTTTCTCTTACAACAAAAAGCTGGCTCTCTGCTGCATCGTTCCAGAATACTAACCGTGTGCTCATCAATAATGCGGTTCGTGGCGGAGTTGACCGTCTCCGAGGACTTAAGGAAAATGTTATCATCGGACGTCTCATTCCCGCTGGTACCGGTTTTCGTGAACAAGCGGTGAAAGAAGTGATTGAAGATACAGAAGAAGGCATACATTAACATTTCCCCATATTCTCGTAATGGTTGCAGTAGGTGATATATGTTACTTACTGTAACCCTGTGTGTTCTATCTCTATGGTGTCACCAGTCGAACATATTAAAGAAAAACTCTCAATCGTTGATGTTGTTTCTTCGTATGTAAAACTTGAAAAAGCGGGATCGAATTTCAGAGCCCGTTGTCCTTTTCACAACGAAAAAAGTCCGTCATTTTTTGTCTCGCCAGTGCGGGGGAGTTACCACTGCTTTGGGTGTAGTCGTGGCGGAGATATCTTTTCTTTCGTTGAGGAGATTGAGGGTATAGATTTTTCTGGGGCATTAAAAATCCTTGCAGAAAAAGCCGGAGTGCAGCTCGGAGGAAATTCGAATTTCAAAGAAAGAAATGAACGCACGGTGTTGTTTCAGATTCTCGAAGAGGCAACTCTATACTATGAAAAAGTGCTCGCTGAAAGAAAAGACATAGAAAAATATCTTCTTGATCGCGGACTGACCAAGGAAACTATCAAGAATTTCCGAGTCGGCTATGCACCCGATGCATGGAGTGCGCTGTATACACAATTGCACACGAAACGTTTCAGTGATGCTGATATTGAAAAAGCCGGGCTCCTTATTTCAGGCACAAAGGGATTCTATGATCGTTTTCGTTCACGCATCATGTTTCCGATCGCCGATAGTCAAGGACGTGTCGTTGCATTCTCTGGTCGGATATTTCCAGTTCCAGAAAATAGTGCGACACCAGTAGCAAAATATGTAAACTCTCCTGAGACTGTTCTATACAACAAATCAGAAATTTTATTCGGATATGATAAGGCAAAACGTGCAATGATGAAGGAGAATCGTGCGGTGCTTGTTGAAGGACAAATGGACCTTCTTATGGCGCATCAGGCCGGAACAGCGGAGACTGTAGCCTCATCGGGGACGGCATTAACTGCACAGCATTTAAAACTTATTTCGCGATTTACGGATGTAGTGATCTTGGCGTTCGATAGCGATAATGCTGGGTTCCAAGCAGCAAAGCGTGGAGCAGCGCTGGCATTATCAGCGGGGATGGACGTGACGATTGCTGCACTGCCAAAAGGGCTTGATCCTGCTGATGCAATAAAAAAAGATATCTCGATCTGGAAGAATGCACTTCTTGAGAAAAAACATATCATCAGTTACATCCTTGCATTACTACAAGAAAAAACGCCTGATGTTCGTGCATTATCGCGAGAAGTTTCTAAGGAAGTATTACCACTTGTCGCAGCACTTGAAAGCAAAATTGATCAAGCCTATTTCGTACGAGAGATTGCTGATAAACTGCGAGTAGCCGAAGAAGTTGTTCGTGAAGAGCTCACTGCATGGACGAAGAGAAATACTGCTGAACAGGCGAAATATACTACCCCGCAAAAAGAATTTGTACAGCCGGAAGTCAAAAAAACAATGGCTGAAACAATCAAGAATAGTTTACTAGGTATTATTTTATGGCAAGAAAAAGCATCACCCCCGTCATTGGATATTCCTCAGGCAATAAAACGATTTGAAAAAGTTGCCGGGGTAGATTTTAAAAAAGTAACAGATGAAATATCTGTGTCAGCCCGAGAAAATTTCATTTTACAAGCAGAAATGTCGTTCACTGATTCTAAGAAATTATCTGCTGAAGTATCTGAGTTACTACTGAATCTTGAGAAAGAAATTCTTGAAGAAAAACTCTCAGATTCCATGGTGAAATTAAAGCAGGCAGAAGCTTCAAATAACATAGAAGAAAGTACCCGATTCCTTAAAGAGTGCCAAGAATTATCAAAACGTATTCACGAGATTAAAAGTAGTCGATTTTCATAAATTATAAATTTAATAATAGCGAGTATGTACCCACGTCTCGTTCCCACTAACGTGAAAAAAAAGCAGCCTCCAAAAAAGAAAAAAGTCATCAAGGTCGTGAAGAAAGTGAAGAAGCAAGTCAAAAAAGTACCTAAGGCCACTCCCAAAAAGAAGCCTGTTCGTCCTGTCTCAAAAAAGGAAGAGAAGGTACCGAAAGAATCAAAGAAACCACTTCTTAAGAAAGCGGAAATACTCGAGCTTAAGGCACATGAACTGATAAATAAAGGTAAGAAACGCGGGTTTATTACCTATGATGAGATATTGAAAATTTTCCCTGATATTGAAAATAATATCTTTTTCCTTGATGAACTGTATGAGAAACTTGCTGTTTCAGGAATTGACGTACTTGAAGGAGGTAATCTTTTGGACGTAGATAAGAAGGATGCGCTCGAGTCAAAGTATGCGAAGGATGCTGCGACGTATGACTCGATCCAGATGTACTTGAAGGAGATTGGTCAGTACCCACTCATTCATGCTGCAGAAGAGCGTGATCTTGCTCGTCGTATTGAGAAAGGGGACAATGAAGCAAAGAATCTGCTTGCACGTGCAAACCTCCGTCTCGTAGTTTCTATTGCTAAGAAATATGTTGGTCGTAGTTCTGACCTGACACTGCTTGATTTGATCCAAGAAGGGAACCTTGGTTTGTTTAAGGCCGTTGAAAAATTTGACTGGACAAAAGGATATAAATTCTCGACATACGCGACATGGTGGATTCGTCAATCGATTACTCGTGCGCTCGCTGATCAATCTCGAACGATTCGTATTCCGGTGCACATGGTAGAGACAATTTCAAAATACAAGCAGGTTGTACGACGTCTTTCACAAGACTTGGGGCGTGAACCACTCGCAGAAGAAATCGCGACGGAAATGGGAATCGAAGTGGAAAAAGTACACATCATTGAAAATATCAATCAGGAAACTCGCTCACTGGAACAGCCGATTGGTGATGATGATGAAAAGTCGACACTTGGAGAATTTATCCCTGATGATAAAATCTTGCGTCCAGACCAAGATTCATCACGAAGAATTCTCTCTGACCAAATCCGTGAAGTACTCGATGAACTTACTCCAAAGGAAAAGAAAATTTTGGAAATGCGATACGGACTCATTGATGGTGTGCAGCATACCCTTGAAGAAGTAGGAGCTGAATTCGGAGTCACTCGCGAACGTATTCGTCAGATTGAAGCGAAGGTGCATGAAAAGCTTCGATCGAATGATAAGATACTCCGACTTAAGAATTATTTTGACTAGCAATAAAAAATCCCCGCATAAGCGGGGATTTTTTATTGGTGAGAAGTATTATTTTAATACTGCATCAAGTTCTGACGAGAATTGTGTGTAAGGCTCATATCCAGAATATGCCTGTGTTCCAATGACGAATCCTGGTGTTCCAGTGATACCCATATCACTACCTTCTTGTTTATCAGCATCAATCTCTGCGAGGTATTTTGCATTGTTTGCTTTGACGGTCGCTGCAACTTTATCTGCTGCTCCACTACCCAAAATTGTCGCTGTTAATTGCTTGACTGATGTTTCATTACCAAATCCCTGATCTCCTTCCTGGTCTTGGTTGGTATACATAGCTGTTCTCCATTCAAAGTACTGCGTAGGATAGAGATCCCATACTGCTCGATCGTACAATGCTCCGGTGATTGAGTCATTACCCAAAAATTGGAAGTCTTTGAATACAATTTTTACTTTACCTGTCTTTACGTAAGCATCCATTACTTTTGGTAGAGTGTCTAATTCAAATTTTTTACAAAATGGACATTGGTAATCAGACCAGTAGGCGATAGTGACTGGAGCATTTATTTCTCCGACAAAAGGCTCTCCATCTATTTTTACGTTCTTAATGTTGACAGTAGGAGGAGTTGCTCCTTTATTTCCTGCCGGTGCTTGTTGCCCTCCTGTTGGTATTGTTGGAGCAGGTACAGTTGGTGCAAAATGGGTGTACACGATTGCTAATGCGATAATAACTGCTGCTGCCATTATCGCAGCAGGTGTGCCGACTGTACTTTTTTTAACAGCCGACTTATTTTCTTCTGTGTTGTGTTGATGTTCCATAATGTTTATATCCTACCATAGGTTTGTTTTTAAAGACAAAAACCTTTGTGTATAAGGTTTTTTGGTTTATTAGAGCTATTCCAAAAAATGATGTTTTATGGTATATTATAGAACGCAGCCATGGGTTCAATTTCAACAACTATATTCTATATTATTACCTTCCTGTCCATATATGTGCAGGTGTTTTTTCTTATTACATTTCTTGATAAACGCCGAAAAATAACATATTCACCTGAAGGAATGACCCTTACTCGATACCCTAAGGTAACGGTTGCGGTACCGTGTTATAACGAAGCAGAAAGACTTGAGAAGACGGTGTTGTCTCTTTTAGCTCTCGATTATCCGAAAGAAAAACTTGAAATTTTTCTTGTTGATGATGGCAGTACTGATAATACCTGGGAAATTATTCAGCGCTTTGCAACCTATCCAAACGTTCATGTATTCAAAAAAGAAAATGGTGGAAAATATACCGCGCTCAACGTTGCGCTTGAACACGCGACTGGGGAATTTTTTGGATGTCTTGATTCTGACTCTTTAGTCGATCCGGCTGCACTCATTCGTATCATAAAATATTTTGAAGATGATGCTCAAACTATGGCAGTGGCGCCGTCGGTTATTGTTAATAATCCAAAAAATATTATTCAAAAAGCGCAGCATATTGAATATCATATGGCTGTATACAACAAGAAAATGCTTGCCTTTGTCGGTGGTATTAATGTAACACCAGGCCCATTCTCGATATTCAGAAAATATGTATTTGATACGTTGGGTCCATATAAAAAAGCTCATAATACCGAAGATCAAGAAATAGCGCTTCGTATGCAAAAACATGGGTATAAGATAGACCACTGTCCCGATGCGTACGTATATACAAACTCGCCAACAACTGTAAAAAAATTATATCGTCAGCGTTTGCGATGGGTTAATGGCTTTATCCGCAACTGCGCCGATTACCGTACACTTATATTCAAGAAAAAATACGGAGCAATCGGACTTTTCACTCTTCCTGCTGGCGTTGTGTCGATTATCGGCATCATCTTTCTTTTTGCAAATATGATATACAGCCTTGTTCGAGCGAGTATAGATAAGATTACAAAAATACATGCAGTTGGTTTCGAGCGAGCGTCACAGATGCATTTTGATTGGTTTTATATTAATACGAAGGCAATTTTCTTTTTCATTATCATTCTCTATGTGCTGATCATTGTTTCGACAGTTATTGGTCGACATATGACCGAACGACGAACAAAATTCTCATTTTCTTTAGTATATTTCTTTGCCGTATATTCGGTTGTTGCTCCATTCTGGATTCTTCGAGCGGTTTTTCAATCAATAACACAAAAGGAGACAAACTGGGCAGTGGAGCGTAAAGCATAATTAATTATATGTATACAGCAGGATGGAAAAAATATGTAGTTGTTTTTATTATTACCGCTGGTATTTTTGCGGTTGGTTTTTATGCGAGCGATTATTTAAACAATAAAAAACTCGAAAGTATTAAGAGTATCCAAGATAAAATCTCGACAGATATTCTTTCGTCAGAAACGCAATTTTCGTTGCTTCAAGAAATACCATGTGCAGATGTTTCAAACTCAATTCTTTCACAGGAGCTCAATATCTTATCTGACAAAATTAACTATTCTGAAAAGAATTTCACTGGGAATTCTGATGAGATTACAAGTTTAAAGAAAGATTATTCACTGCTCGAGATCAAAGATTATCTATTACTTAAGGAGGCTTCAAAACGATGCGGTCTTAAACCAGTATTTCTATTTTACTTCTACATTCGCGGAGATGTGTGTACTGAATGCACACGGGAGGATGATGTTTTGTCGAAACTCCGAGATACCTATCCAGAAGTACGTATTTATTCTTTTGATTACAATCTTGATCTTTCTGCGGTAAAAGCATTTGTTTCTATCTATAAAGTTCCAGAAATATTCCCTGGTTTTGTTATTAATGGAAAATCATATACAGGAGGGAAATCATTTGAAGAGATTGAGGCTATCATTAAACCACTTATTGCAAAGAATGCTCCGAAAAAAGTAATCACCACAGTCAAAAAAGAAGATTCTACGACTCCTCTAGATACAACAATAACTCCTCCAGCTGTTGATACAAATACTGGACAACCAAACACTACTAATGATGCTACAGAAACCCAATAACATATCAAGACTCGTTGGGTACTTTTCAAAACGTGAAATATACTCCTTTGTGGGCATCGGGGTTATTAATACCCTGATTGATTTTTGTGTTTTTTCGCTGCTGACGTTTCTGTTTGGGGTGTTTTCAGGTGGGGCGTATATTTTATTTCGTGCGATTTCGTTCCTCGTTGCTGCGACAAATAGTTATTTCATGAATAAACGTTTTACGTTTGATGATCAAGAAAAAACACATGCATCGCAGGTGGTAAAATTCATCGGTATTACAGTCACGAGTTTTTTTATAAATCTCATTATTGGCTACTCTATATTTAGATGGTTTTCAGGTTTTCTTCACCTTAGTCCTACCATTATCGCTGATATGAGTACAGGGTTGGGGATCGTTGTTAGTATGGTGCTTAATTTTTTTGGTTATAAGTTTTTTGTTTTTACGCATCCTCATGAAAAAGCTTAAAGATTTTATCACAACTCATCCGTGGTTTGTCGGCACGTTTTTAATGTTAACTGCTATACGTGTCTGGTATGTTCTTTTACCCACTACACCATGGTGGGATACTTCAGTGTATATTGGTATTGGTAAGTACATATTCACTGGCGGTCATGTTGGTCTCTGGGAGCCATTTCGCCCACTTCTATGGCCAATTATTCAAGGCGGGGTCTGGAAGATTGGTATTAATCCACTGGTATTTGGAATGATCTTTGTAT
Source organism: Candidatus Nomurabacteria bacterium (assembly GCA_023267315.1). Lineage (GTDB taxonomy): Bacteria > Patescibacteriota > Minisyncoccia > Phycocordibacterales > UBA9973 > JAHFNN01. Next base: position 8,478 of record JAHFNN010000021.1, read on the forward strand.
TTCTTGCGAGCGTAGGAGCGTTACTGCTTACGTATCTTTTAGGTAATAAGATGAAAGAAAAAAGTGGTGTTATATCTATGGTGCTTTTAGGACTGACTCCTGTTTTCTTCTCTTTTACCAACGTGCAGATTACTGATATTTCTTCCATGGCACTATGTCTTATTGCTATTTTATTTTTTTCTCGTGCTTCGTATTTTTACGCTGGGTTGTTTGCGGGTATTGCTTTCGCGTTTCGATTTCCTGCTGGTTTGGTGATACTTCCGCTTGGGTTATCGATACTGATTTTGGCATTTGAAGAAAGGGTTAATCTAGCGTACCTTAAAAAAGTATGTATCGGTGTTTTACGGCTTTCTCTAGGATTTCTTTGTATTATTTTGCCATACCTTGTATTTAATTATGTCGCATTTCACGATATAGTACTTCCATTCAAATTAGCAACACAGATATTAGGCGGCAGTGGTTCGATGTATGATCTTGGTCCGCTGTTCTATATAAAAAATATTTTCGCACAAAATCTATTTTCGGTTTTTGCTATTGTTGGAGTGGTGATGGTGTTGCTTACATTTAAGACTAGTAGGAAAAATAGTACTGTAGTGCCGGTTGTCTTATCGCTCATATTTTTTTTCGTATACTTCACGTGGCAGCCACACAAAGAGCTTAGATATTCAATCGCATTCTTGCCGTATTTATTTCTGATGGCAGGGTATGCGCTTACAGTCATTTCAAATCGATTGCCTAAACAGTTCAGTGCCGCGGTTCCTGTTGTGTGTACTGTCATCATATTTTCTTTTGTGTATACTAGTCGCTCGCAGGTTTACAACTTGATTCCTTCTACTGAATCTAAGGCGTACGATACATATTTTATTGATAAGGGATACCAGCGTATCATTGCGACATCTCCTATGCAGGTGGCGAGTGCTGATATTAAAATTGATGAATTATTTGATACATGGAAAAATGCTGAGGATGCACTGGTCCGCAGATCCGGTTCGATTGATTATGTAAGTATTGATACTTCTCTAATATCCTGCGATGTGGCCGTTGAATCTTGTGATATTGAAAAGGAAGCATTTCTTAAAAAGTTAGGAGAAATGGGGACGGAGGAGTATACAGCAACACTTTCTAATAATCGAGAATTGTACATTTATCATTTACAAAAATAATGAACCCAAACGATATACAATTTAAACTTTCTATTATTATCCCTGCGTATAATGAGGCGAGCCGGATCGGCAGTACCCTCGAGTCTCTTTCGGCGTATCTGAATAGACAGGCATATACTTCGGAAGTTATTGTTGTGCTCAATAACTGTACCGATACGACAAAAGACATTGTGAATGGATTTCAGAAGAAAATTAAATCACTTACAGTATTAGAGGTGTCATTTCCGGAATATGTAGGTAATACTAAGGGGTATGCAATTCGACGGGGTATGGAAGAGGCTTGTGGTGAGTACGTATTATTCATGGATGCCGATAATGCAACCGACATCAAAGAGATTGAAAAATTACTACCATATATGGAGGAAAATGATGTTGTTATTGGTTCTCGGTATGTGAAGGATTCACACGTTGTTATTAGCCAGCCATTATATCGTCGAATCCTGAGTCGGATAGGGAATATGTTGATTCGGATACTTATTTTGCCTGGCATCTATGATACTCAGTGCGGTTTTAAATTATTTTCACAGAAGGCAAGTAAGGCTATTGCTCGTGAAGTGACTGTGCATGGATGGGGTGTTGATATTGAGATGCTCGCGATTGCGAAGAAATACAATTATAGAATTGCTGAGGTTGGTATTGTTTGGGAGGATAAAACGCGAGGAGTGGTTAAAGCAAGCGCCTTCCTGCATACTTTTAGGGAGTTGTTAGGAATTTGGTGGAGGAATAGATAATAAAATAAAAACACCCGCAATGGGTGTTTTTCTGGAGCCGGCAGAGGGATTCGAACCCACGACCTACTGTTTACAAAACAGTTGCTCTACCAACTGAGCTATGCCGGCGACAGGGCTTTTTTATATATGAGCCCGGGAACATATTAGCACGTTCTTTATTTTTTAAAAACCACTACCATCTTCTTTCTCATATTTTCGTCTACGCTCTCCTTCACGTACCTTCTGTCGGAATTTCTTCATTTTAACTTTGTAGTCTTCGACTACTCTAATGAATGTTGAAGGCTTTTTGGGTTGAGGATCGAGGTGTCTCTTTGGTTGTAATTTCTTTACGTATGTTACGATTGTCGGTTGGGCTTTTTCTTTCCAAAAAATTTCGATTCTGTGGGTAAGGATAACCCAGATTTTAAGTGAGGTGAGGACAACCCTGTGTATGAACTGTTTGAGTGGTCGTGTGTATACTCGTACCGTAGTATTCAATTCTTGATGCACATCATGATCAATAGGAATTGCGACTCGTCCTGATTTCAATTCCCAAATTCGAAAGAGAATGAATCCAACAAGTGCAAAAAAAGATATGAAAAAGATTGTGAATAATACTGTCATGAATTTATACGATTAGCCGACTCGTTCTTTGAGGATTGAGACGATGGTCGCACCATTCTTTCCAAGGAGGGCGCTAATAGTCATATCTGGGTTTTTAATGAACGACTGATCGAGTAATGTCTGCTCTTTGAAATAGGCGTCAATTTTACCTTGGAGCATTTTCTGTTTAATTTCCTCAGGCTTATCGATACTTGCCACTTCTTTTGCAAACATTTCGCGGACACTCTGTTGTGTTGCTTCGGGAATATCTTTTCGTTCGATATATTCTGGTTTCATCGCAGCGATATGCATAGCAATATCTTTTGCGAGTGCTTCATCTCCAGCCGAGAGGGAAACAACAACACCGGCTTTGTTGTTGTGCACATAGGTACCAATAACTGAGCCAGTGACTTCTTGTACACTTCCGAGTTGGATATTTTCTCCGATTTTTTGGACGATTGGGCTGATCATGTCAGGAGCACTCTTTTTTACTTCCTCGATTCCTTTTGTAAGAGCGATGTCAGCGAGTGTATTTGCAAGCTGTACGAAGTCGTCATTTTTTGCGACGAAGTCTGTTTCGCAATTGAGTACGAGCATGACTGCTTTTTCACCTTCTTTTTTGATGATGACCAAGCCGTCATTTGCAGTACGGTCTGATTTCTTTGCTGCAATTTCACTTGATTTCTTTTTCAAGATAATAAGTGCTTTTTCTTGGTCGCCACCTGCTTCTTCAAGTGCTTTTTTGCACTGCATAACTGAGACGCCTGTTG
>JAHFNN010000022.1 GCA_023267315.1 Candidatus Nomurabacteria bacterium
ACCGACATCAATACTATATCCATGAGAGTATGCTCCCATTCGCTTTGCAAACTCATCTGAATTTATTTTTTGCTTTTGCATAGGTTATTTTGCCAATTCTTTTAGCGCCTCTTCGGCATAAAATCTGATATTGGGAACCAAGTCCATTGTAGCAAGTTCTTCTTTGGTCACCCATCGTGTCTCACTTTTTTCATGTGCGCTTGTTGGCTCAGTAATTGCATCACTATCTGCTGTTGCAAAATATGTAAGCGCGATATGCTCATGCGTATGTGATACAGGATGCCGCCCCATATATCGCGGAGGGATCAGGTACTTGTACCCCCGATTGATTTCTTCCTGATCTTTTATTCCATCTGCAACACCAACAATAGTGATATCGAGTCCTACTTCTTCTTTTACCTCACGAATCGCAGCTTGTATCGGATCTTCATCAAGTTCGATATGACCGCCGACGGAAAGCCAAATCTTATGCTTATCATGCATTCGCAAAAGCAATTTGTTTTTATGAACAATGAATACTTCAACCGTAAAATCAATTTTGTCGTGAATATGTGGCATGCTATTTTTATATATCAATACATTAACTATCTGCACCATCTCCGCCCGAATCATACTCCGTATCTCGAAAAGAGATTATTCTATCAAGAAGTTGCAGATTTTTTTCAAAACGAGAAATAACAGCTTCTCTATCCTTCCAATCAACATCTTCTGAAACCCACTGTTCTGATTTTTCTATGATTTTTTTGACATATTCAATTGCTGGATTAACAATACCACTTCGAGCCTGAAAATTCTCATGCCACACCTCTCGAAGCTTGCTGATAACCACTTCCAGATAAACAAAATATTCATTCCATTCAACTTCGCTCGCTTTTTCCGATATACCATCCGACCGAGGAGAAAGTTCGTGCTCGTCAACATTTTCAGGTGGATTGATTAAATCATGCTGGCGTATAATATGGTAGACAGCGTAGAGTCCTTGTGAAACCTGTTCAGCATCAAGAGAAAATTCTTTTGCTTCTAACTCAAGTAGAGCGGCCATTTCTGGCTTAGTGGTTTTGTACGCAATAGATTGATACGCTTCGGCCAGATTGTGGAATAAATTATTCCATTTTGCGCGCTTTTCAACCTGATCCGCATCCCGCCTATACGCTTCACTTCGTACATTATAAGGTAGCGCATGGGCACTTTCACTAGCAAGAAAATTCACGGTATCTTGTGTTAAATCTTCATCATTGAAGGTCTTTAAGAAAATGGGAAATTTAGAAGTTACCGTAAATTCATTCTCATATTTTTTATTCAGAATAATCCCGATATTGTTAAGCGGAATGGCATATTGATACGACATGAGGTCGCGAACACCTTTTGACTCCTCAGACTCATGCAGGTCTCTTTTGGTATGCTTCCAACTAGCTCTTACATCACGCGCATAATTTGACAACCATGCCATAAAATCCTGTTTATCTTTAGGACTAAACGACTCATGGGAATGTGGTGTGAACCCTTCAGGCATAATTTATTTTCTCAATACCTTATCAATCTTCTGCGCAATTTTGATCATATCTTTTTCTTTCTTTCCGCGAGTTGTTTCTGCAGGAGTTCCCAAGCGAATTCCCGATGGATCCATCGGACCACGAGCATCACCAGGAACAGTATTCATGTTTACGATAATTCCGGCCTTCTCAAGCTTATCACTCGCCTCTTTCCCTGGAACACCATTTGACCATGTATCTACAAGCAATAGGTGCGAATCAGTCCCGCCAGAAATTACTTTCCAACCAAGGCGAGACAGTTCCCCCGCAAGTGCCTTCGCATTTTTTACAACCTGCTTCACATATTTTTTATATACCGGAGTCATTGCCTCTTTGAGCGCAATAGCCACACCAGCGATATTATTCTCATGCGGACCACCCTGAAGTCCTGGAATGATTGTTTTGTCTATTTTCTTATTAAATTCTCTTTCATCTTTACGCACAAAAATAATTGCCTGTCGTGGACCACGAAGTGTTTTGTGAGTCGTTGTGGTCACCACATCTGCGTACGGAAATGGTGATGGATATACCCCACCAGCAACAAGTCCTGCGAAGTGCGACATATCTACCATGAGAATGGCACCCGAAGCATCTGCAATCTCGCGGAATTTTTTGAAATCTACAATTCGCGGATACGCAGTAAATCCAGCTACGATAATGTTTGGCTTTTCAGCAACTGCTAGTTTTTTAAGTTCTTCATAAATCAAGAGTCCTGTTTTTGCATCCACTTCATATGGAACTTGTTTCCAGAATTTTCCCGTCATCGACACCGGCTGTCCGTGCGTAAGGTGTCCACCAGAGGAAAGCTTCATACCCATAATCCTCCCTCCTTGTGGTACGAGCGCCGAATACACCGCGAAGTTTGCCGGGCTACCCGAGAGTGGCTGCACATTCGCGTGCCAGTCTGCAGACTTTAATTTAAAAAGTTTGAGTGCGCGATCAATCGCCATCTGTTCTACCTTGTCGATGATCGTATTACCACCGTAGTATCTTCGACCAGGATATCCTTCTGCGTATTTGTTAGTGAGAACAGAACCAAGCGCTTCGAGCACATCTTTCGATACGTAGTTTTCTGATGCAATCAGATTGATAACACTCTTTTGTCGCTTTGCCTCTTGTTGTATAAGTTTTTTGATTTGTGAATCTTTCATAGTATTAGGTCGGGAAAATCCCGAAAATTAAGGAGTAATGAAGTTTTTAAGAGGTTATATCATGGCCGTTTTGAGATCTATTAATAGGCTGATTCTAGCACACCGTAGAGACAAATAAAAAAGCTCCCTGATAAACCAGGAAGCCTTTAGAAACAGTTCGCTGCATCTTTATTCAGTGATGCATCTGACAAGAAACCTGACCGCAGAATCAGCGCAGCCATTAATGACTTCGGGTATCTTACTCCAATACGGCGTGCCGTATATGACAAACACGGCAACAAAGATGATAGTAGAAATACCCAAAACAAAGAAACCAAAATTCGATCGCATCTGTAGATTTTTAATCATGGTGTGTGATTTTAAAGGATTAGCAACTCGGTGAATTTGTACTTAAAATACTGCTCTTTGCGTCCCCTGTCAAATTATGTCGGGATGATATTTCTTGCTAGAATCGAGGTATGAAAGGCAAACACGTGGACGAGCAATACCTCGATCTCCTCGAGAAAATAAAAAAGGACGGCGCAGTAAAAACCGACCGCACCGGCACTGGCACAAAAAGTATTTTGGGCTACCAAATGCGTTTTGATCTAGAAGACGGTTTCCCTCTGCTCACCACAAAGAAAGTACCAATCAAATCAATAGTTCATGAATTGATTTGGTTTCTCCGTGGCGACAGCAACTTGAAATACTTGGCGGAAAACAATGTACATATCTGGGATGAATGGCCGTATAAGGCATATTTGAAACGCAACAACAAACCAATTCCAGAAATCAATGGCGCCGAATGGACAGCTGGTATGAAAGAATTTGTGGAGAAAATAAAAACAGACGATGCTTTTGCAAAAGAATACGGCAACCTTGGTCCGATTTATGGATATCAATGGCGCTCATGGCCCACACCAGACGGCAAACACATCGACCAGCTTGCACAAGTTGTCGAAATGATAAAAAAATCTCCCGACTCACGCCGAATGATCGTATCTGCATGGAATGTCGCTGATATTGAAGAAATGGCAAAAGCCGGACTTCCACCATGCCACTGTTTATTTCAATTCTATGTCGCTGATGGAAAACTTTCGTGCCAACTCTATCAACGAAGTTGCGATACTTTTTTGGGTGTACCATTCAACATTGCTTCATATTCCCTTCTGACGATGATCATTGCGCAAATTACGGGGCTGAAACCAGGAGAATTTGTTTGGACTGGCGGTGATGTGCATTTGTATTCAAATCATAGTGAACAAGTTGAAACACAACTTTCGCGCCGCAATGATATTCGCCCACTGCCAACAATGAAAATAAATTCAGAAAAAATGAAATTAGAAGATTTCACTATTGATGATTTCGAGCTCGTCGACTACAACCCACACGAAGGCATCAAGGCACCGATTGCTGTATAAAATATGAGTATCTATATAAGCCATTCGACTGGTTACAATTTTAGAGAAGATTTATATATTCCTTTGAAAAAAATTGGTGCTGATTTTATTTTCCCTCATGATACGGATACCAACCAGTATCCAACAAAAGAACTCTTTTCATCGAAAAAGTGCAGTTTAGTTATCGCAGAAGTTTCTTTTCCTTCTACCGGCCAAGGCATCGAACTCGGTTGGGCAAATGATGCAAATATTCCAATCATTTGTATTTACAGAGCTGGATCAAAATATTCAGGATCGTTAAATGTTGTGAGTGAGAAGTTTTTGGAATATTCTGATGCTGTCGACTTAATAGAAAAAGTTAAACAAATTATATGATCCTATCTCTCATCGCCGCTATAGGAAAAAATAATGCACTCGGAAAAGCGAACCAACTTCTATGGCAGATGCCAGCAGATATGAAGCATTTTCGTGAGAAGACTACCGGGCACACGGTCATCATGGGATGGAAAACATTTGAGTCTATTGGCCGCCCACTTCCCAATCGTCACAATATTGTCATCACCAAAGATCCTTCTTCTGCACCAGAAGGAATTACCGCGGTGACTTCACTCAATGAAGCGCTCCAAATCGCAGCGCTTGAACAAGGAAGTAAGTTTGAAGAGAATCAAGATGAAGTAGAAGTGTTTGTCATCGGTGGCGGATACACATACGCTGAGGCATTACCAAAAGCCAACAAGCTCTATATCACGCTCGTGGATGATGCTCCTGAAGCAGACACCTTTTTCCCTGAAATAAAAGAGAGCGAATGGAAAGAAACTGCCCGCGAAGAACATTCTGCTGATGAAAAAAATCCGCACACATATTCATTCGTCGAATACCTGAGAAAATAATTAAAAAATATTTATGGAAACAATCAATCAAACCCCAACACCAGAGAATACACAGAAGAAAGTAAATGACTTTCTTAATACTTGCCTTCAAGAAGAAAGTGATCCTGTTGCATATGCAAAAGTTCACAATATCAATATTACAGAGGATAAAGTGCAAGAAGCAATTGCAAATTGGTATCAAGAACACGAAGACGACAAAGATATGTCATATCGAGTACATAAACTACTCTATCAGGTGGGTGCATCGGTAACGAGATGCTGTGAAGGAATGTGTAGTACAAACGAAGCACTCTGTCCTAGAAAGATGTTGATTGCGGCGCAACATGATGAAAGCACCACCTATGAACAGGGTCTTGCTCTGCTCGATGAATCGTTAAAAACAAAGTCCATACACGATGTATTCAAGAGTTATTTAGTAACAGGCTTACTTAATGACTTAATACAAAAAAGTAGCTCCGAAAAAGAGCTCAATTCTTTGTCAAAAAAAATACAGGAAATTCGAGAACAGTTTCAAGGTAACAGCGACGCTATCGGTCTTTTGAAAAATCTAAGAAAGTGTGAAGAGAGATTGAAAGAAAAAATGGGGACACTCAAATAAATACACTGCAAAAAAAATAAGAGCTTGATTCGCAATAATACGCGGACCAAGCTCTTAACAATTTAAAAACTAAACTTAAAAAAGATCGTAGGGGCTTTACCAGCTAATTTCAAATGTTTCTTTTTTAAAGATTTCCAGCCAGCCCTGGGAAAGTTCTTCCAGTGCAGCGTGGTATGCAACATGTGAATTGCCTTCGACACTCAGCAGATAGTCACAACGCGATATGAGGCCTTCCACTTTTTTGGTATCAATTTTTTGATCAACAGATTCACCAGCATCACTTAAAAGCATTTCAAGAAGTGTAGCTTTTGCAGATAAGATGATTGCCTGATCCAACGACATGCAGATTTTCCCTTTAAATTCTTCGTTAAGTTGCTTGGTAATTTCCGTGCCGTCATTGATCTCCTGAGACGGATGAAGTTCGGTCATTAAGAAGCTCCCCTTCAGGTCGCCGGGACAGCACTCAATGAATCGTTTTTTTGAAGCATCGGTAAATATGATTTTACCGTAATTGATATGCAGTGCAATAAGTGGCATCTGCAAGTCTCCAAGACTAAATTCTGAAGACTTTTCTTCGAGAGCGAGTGCGGTACGCACAGCTTTCACTAAATCGGTTGTTTGCATAATTATATTTGGTTTTTGGTTTGGAATTATTATACATTTTAAATTTAATTTGTCAATATATATCGGCGACAAATCAATATATAATTGGGCTATGAATTCAGAGGTTAAAGTGTGCCAAAACTGCAAAAACAACTTCACCATCGAACCAGATGATTTTTCATTTTATGAAAAAATGAAAGTTCCACCACCCACCTGGTGTCCGGAGTGTCGATTGATTCGTCGTCTTGCAAGCACCAACGAACGAGTACTGTATCATCGTACCTGTGATTTTGATGGCAAAAACATACTAAGTATGTTTCCCAAAGATGCCCCCTTCCCCGTCTACGAAACAGAAATTTGGTATTCCGATCAATGGGATCCATATGATTATGGAATGGATTATGATTTTTCGCGACCATTCTTTGAACAATTCTTAGAATTACAGAACAAAGTTCCTCGAATGGCCCTAGTACGCCAGGGTAAATCTATAAATAGCCCATACGTACATCGAGTTAGTGACCCTCGTAATTCATATATGGTTTTCCGAGCCACATCGCCAGAGGATTCAATGTATTCATATATTTCAAATGGGATGCGGCAATGTGTGGACTGCTTTATGGTCAATGACTCTGAGCTTTGCTATGAATGCATTAATTGTGAGCGTTGCTACCATCTGCTTTTTGGGCAAGAAAGTACCGAATGTCGTGACTCATCATTTTTATATGCATGCAATAATTGCTCTAATTGTGTAGGGTGTGTCAATTTACGAAATAAAGAATACTGTATCTGGAACGAACAATACACCAAAGAAGACTACTTTAAAAAGATCAAGGAATTGGAATTAAATACTGCCTCGGGATTAACAAAAATGGAATTAAGTTTTAACGCATTCCGAAAAAAATTTCCTCAACGATCAACCTTCTCGCTCAAATCAAATGAAATCTCTGGAAATTGGTTCACTAATTGCGAAAATGTACACAACTCATTTGGCTGTTTTAATGTGAAAGATGGTAAATATCTTTTTGCTGTTTTTAATTCAGAGGACTGTATGGATTTTTTTGAATGGGGCAACCAAGCAGAGTTGATATATGAATCTGAAAATTGTGGACTAAATATCTCCCGTATATCCTTCAGTAGTCAATGTTGGACAGGAGCTTCTGATCTCACCTATTGTGACTCATGCCCCGGTGCGCATCATTGTTTTGGATGTATCGGGCTCAAAAAAGGAGAATATTCGATTTTGAATAAACGATATAGTAAAGAAGAATACGAATTACTCGTAGAAAAAATAAAACAACAAATGAATAAGCTTCCTTATCGCAACTCGCGCGGTATCGAGTATCGATTTGGAGAACATTTCCCAAACGAAATATGTCCTTTTGCATACAACGAGACAGCTGCCGTAGATTTTTTCCCTCTTACTAAAGAGGAGGCTATAGCTAAAGGCTTCCGATGGAAAGATCGCGAAAAAAGAAACTACACTACGACTATCGAGGCAAAAAATCTACCCGAAACAATTGCAGAGGTCCCGGATTCTATTGTGAATGAAATTATTTCTTGTGAAGAAAAAGACAGCCCATATTCAGTCGGCGCGTTCAAAATAGCTTCGGATGAACTTTCTTTTTATCGGAAAATGGACCTCCCTCTTCCTCACGTATGTTTTGATGTTCGCCACACTCGAAGACTTTCCAAACGCCCACAAATACAAATCCAGAAACGTAACTGTTCCAACTGTAATAAAGTAGTTGAAACACTTTATACCGAAACATTTGCACCAATACTCTATTGTGAAGAATGTTACCAACAAGAAGTTATTTAAATTTATGGAAACAAAAAAATGTTACCAGTGCCAAAAATCATTTTTAATTGATAGTGACGAACTTGGATATTATGAGAAAATGGGAGTACAAGTACCTCGCCTCTGCCCTGATTGCCGAAGCCAGCGTCGTACACTCTTTCGCAATGAGCGCGCATTTTACAAACATAAATGCGATAAATGTGGGAAGGATTCTATCTCAATGTACAGCCCCGATAAGACATTTCCTGTATATTGTTACGATTGTTGGTTCTCTGAAGATTGGGATGGCAGTAGTTATGCAAAAGAATACGATTCATCACGCCCATTTTTTGATCAGTGGAAAGAACTTTTCAACACAGTACCCAAACCGGCCCTTGTTGCAATGCGAAGTGTAAATTGTCATTACTTAAATTTTTGCGCCGATAATAAAAACTGCTATATGGTAGTCGAGTCTTCAAATAATGAAGACTGTACTCATTGTTACTGGATACAAAAAACAAAAAACTGTATAGATACTTCATATGCACACCAGACCGAATTCTCATATGATACAGATGATGTATACAATTCCACTCGTGTATTTTATAGCCGTGGAGTATACGATTGTCTTGATAGTTATTTCTTACTTCACTGTCGCAACTGCACTGATTGTATTGGGTGTGTAAACCTACGAAATCAATCTAACTGCATTTTTAATACACAATATACAAAAGAGGAGTATGAAAAAAAGAAAGCAGAACTCAGACTCGATACAGCTTCTGGTGTAGAGAAATTCCGCAAAGAATTTGATGAATTCAAAAACACCTTCCCTTCTAAATATGCCGAAATATATAACTCAGTAAACTCAACAGGAAACTACATCACTCATGCAAAAAATGTGCAGAATTGCTTCCACTCATACGAGTCTGAGGACTGTAAACACTCAATTCATGTCTGGCGCGGAGTAAAAGATTGTATGGATTGCAACACGGTAGGGCGGGCTGCTGAGAAGATATATAACACACTCAATACGGGACTCGAAGGTTCAAATGTAATATGTGGATTCTATTGCTGGAGTTCAAATTTTGTAAGTTATTCATTCAACTGTCCAAATTCAACCAATTTATTTGGTTGTGTGGGTATGCGCAAAAAATCATACGCAATTCTTAATAAAACATACGAGAAAGACGAGTATGAAAAGATAAAAAATCACATTATTGAAGAACTAAAAAACAAAGGGGTATACGGAGAATTTTTCCCTGCAGAACTTTCACCATTCGGATACAACGAAACATCTGCTATTGATGAATTCCCTTTAACAAAAGCAGAAGCACTCGCACAAGGATTCCGCTGGGAAGATTACCCGCGTGGTACTTATGATAAAGGGACAATAGAATGGGAAAATGTTCCAGATTCTATAAAAGAAATAGGAACTATTGATGCGGTTAAAGAAATTTTTACCTGCACAAATTGCACAAAAAATTACCGCATAATAGATGATGAACTTACATTTTATTCTCGACTTGAAATACCACTTCCCCGCTGGTGTCCTGAGTGTCGATTTAAGAGACGTGTTGGTGGCCGTAATCCACACAAACTATGGAAAAGATCTTGCAGTTGTGCAGGCAACCAATCAACTAACGCAAAATACAAAAATACGGGGACTCACTTCCATGTAGACAGCAGCTGCCCAAATGAATTTGAAACATCGTACGCACCCAACCGACCAGAAATAGTTTACTGTGAGCAATGCTATCAATCAGAAGTAGTCTAATTAAAAAATCCCCAGTTGGGGATTTTTTAATTATGGATCTATATCAGTTTTCACTCGGATGAAAATATCTTTGCCGTCAGGAGATTTCTTCTTTATGTACTTTCGATTTTTATTTATCTCAATCTTTCGAACAAGTTCTTTCTCAAGATCAACTCCCAAAATTTCTGACATACCCAGTAGAAACACCATCACATCAGCAAATTCTTCTGCTGTGCCTTTTGTGTCCCCTTTTGCATGCTTGTTGTAAGCTTCAGAGAGTTCTTCGTAGGCTCGACAAAATTCCATTGCCACGTCAGTGGTATTGAAACCTTTCTCTAATTTATTGCGCATCACTTTTTCCTGTAGTTTTTTTAGATCAACCATACAATTACATATTCTTATATGTTTCCATTTCACTATTTAATAATTCAAATTCTACATTTGCCTCTTTAAAAATTTCCTTCGCCCGTGCTCCTCCATGATAATCCTTCTTTGCTACTACACGAGTAATTCCAGCAGTAATGATGAGCTTCGCGCACACATAACACGGGGTCATATGACAATACAGAGTTCCACCTTCAAGTTTTGTTCCCGCTCGAGCAGCTTGTACGATAGCATTTTGTTCTGCATGAGTGGTACGGATACAGTGTTTTGATTCAGTACCATCATCATTGATCACCGTGTGCATTTCATGCCCCACGTCATCACAATGCGCCACCCCTGGTGGTGCCCCCACATAGCCTGTGGAAAGAATTCGTTTATCACGAGTAATCACGCAACCAGACCGGCCACGATCACACGTAGCACGTGTTGCCACCATTTGGACAATGCCTAAAAAGTATTCATCCCATGAAGGGCGCACATGTGGAGTTCGTGATTCCATACCGACAGTCTACCTTATTTAGAAAGGTAAGAAAAGTTAGATATGTGCTATTTCAGGTAAAATAAAAAAGTTACCCTTCCTCAGAAAGAAAGGATAACTTTATAAAAGCATCAACCTGTTTTATTTTATTACCAGGTATTTGATTGAATTTGTTTCTGCGTATTTATTCTTAGAACTGCTGGAAACCCCAACTACTGGAGTTAATGTCCCGCAGACATCAAAGAAATACTCAAATTTTAGAATGAGGCTGTCATTCTTATCCTCAGGATAAAATTCCGGCAAACCAAGCGTAATGACCTTCTTATTTGATCGGTAAGGAAGGTCCTCGTTAAAGACTACAGCTGGCACTGTCGGATTTCCCGGCTGGGACAACATGAAAATGAGTGATACTTTATCAGTGGAATCTCCACTACACCCACCAAAATCCTGGTTCCAGTAGCTTTCAAAACCACTGATAATAATTTTTTTAAACTTTGGATTTTTTAAGGTTTGGATTTCAACATTCTGACTAAAGGCGACACTCGCTAGAGCCATAAAGGTACATAAAACAAAGTTTTTTTTCATTGCCTGTTTTTTTATTAAAGGAGAGCGCCTAACCGCTCTTTCTTTTTGGTTTGATAGAGGTTAGGTATCTGGAGTGAATCATAACATAATATGAAGATAATGTCAATAATTTCAGTCGTATCTATCAATAACTCATACCGAGCTTTTATCAAAATAATTCCAAGTTCACAATCAAAAAAATCCACCTCGGTGGATTTTTTTGATTGTGAATATAAGTATTTTATCCTTTTATTTCAATTCCTGCTTGTCGTGCTGATCCTTCGACGATCTTCATTGCACCTTCGATATCTTTTGCGTTCAAGTCAGGCATTTTCTTTTCAGCGATTTCCCGCAGTTGAGCTTTGGTTATCTTTCCCGCCTTTGATGTATTTGGTTTACCTGAACCTTTTTCCACTCCCGCAGCCTTGAAGATAAGACTTGAAACTGGAGGGGTTTTGACGACGAAGTCGAATGTTCGATCTTCGTACACGGTGAGCGCTACACCCACAGTATCTCCA
>JAHFNN010000023.1 GCA_023267315.1 Candidatus Nomurabacteria bacterium
GATTAGTTCATAAATACTCTCTGCAACAAATCCTGCTTCGTCATTTTCATCATATGCTTCATACATGGTGATCGGGTCCCCTTCTCCGCGTTTCGTGAAAAGATTTTTTTCTTTGCGCAGTTTATTTTTCTTAATGATGGCGTTTGCGGCATCAAGGATGGAAGAAGTTGAACGGTAGTTTTCTTCAAGGAGTACTACTTTCGCATCTGGATAATCCTTTTCAAAATTCAAAATATTTTTCATGTTTGCGCCGCGCCATCCATAAATATTTTGATCGCCATCTCCCACGACACATAGATTTTTATATTTTGCGGCGAGTAGTTCCACCATCTTATATTGCACTTCGTTTGTATCTTGATACTCATCTACATGAATATATTTCCACTTTTCTTGGTAGTACAGTCTTACGGCTTCATTTTTTGAAAGCATCTCAACGGTGCGAATAAGGAGATCGTCGAAATCAAATGCATTTTCTTTTCTGCACAATTTATCGTACTCACGCCAAATAGAAGCGATAGTGAGTTCATTGTGTGTACGAGCTCCGGCTTCACAGTCGGCAAGTGTGACGAAATCATTTTTGAGTCGAGAAATAATACTTTTCCATTTGCGAGGCTCATGTTCTTTTGGATCACGACCGGATGCGATGACCGCCTCTTTCATCAGGCGACGCGCATCATCTTCATCTAGTATTGAGAAATGTTTAATTGTGCCCGCCTGGCGACTCTCTGCCTTCAAAATATATACGCACAGTGCGTGAAAGGTGCTCATGAAGGGCACACGTTCATGAGCAAAGTGATCTTTCTCAAGCATGGCCAAAGTACGCTCACGCATTTCTTTTGCAGCTTTGTTGGTGAACGTGATTGCGAGGATCTGTTCTGGGGGGACGCCTTTTTCTATAAGGTGGATGATGCGATGGGTAATGGTCTTAGTCTTCCCCGCTCCCGCTCCCGCAAGAATTAAAAGTGGGCCATTCATGTGTTCAGCCGCTTCTCTCTGCTTTGGATTTAAATCAAGACCGTGTTGCATAGATGACATGATAACACAAAAGAAAAAAGCCCATCTATTTTGATGAGCTTTTTCTTTTTAGGTACTTATTCCATGAGTTCTTTCATTCGTGCGTCCATTCCTGTTTTGAATTTATCCGCTTCTTCTTTGATGATTTGAGCAAAATTGGAAATATTATCTCCAAGATATCCGAATATTACTTCTGGGTCTGCTTTACTATCCAAAAGTCTTTCCAATTCATCCTGCTTTCCTTCAGGCATAAGATCAAGTACGCGCATCATGACCCCCGCAAAAATAGCTCCACCGACTGCGTCGAGGGTTGATTCTTGATCTTCTGCTGATAATGCGCCAATTCCCAACGCATCTACCATTGATTGTTGCATACTATTCATTACCTTTTAAGCATATACCCTGCCCTTTCGATTGCAAAGGGGAAAACCTTGGTAAATATGGTCTATTTTGGCAACCAACACAGTACTTGACATACGTCAAGCAATATGCTATACTATCAATAAGTTTGAAAATAAACATACGTTAAACCAAATACTTAAAAACTACAGTTATGAGAAATTTCGGAATTGCCCTATTGATTATTGCCGGTGTGTGGATCACTTTAGCTACATACCACCATTTCACACAAGATGAAATGTACTTTCAGACCTACAATGACAGCTTGGAACTGGCTGGTCCGGTTACAGGTAAATATTGTAACGTTCTGAATAAGTCAGCAGAAGTATATCCTGCTGAGGTGAAAGATTTCAAGAAACGCGGTCAGATCAACACTGCATACCTGCGTGACCATCAAAAAGTCATCGTGTATGTAGAAGTTGTTTCTACTTCGAACTTCTGGATCTTCTGGAGCAGAGATCTTCACATGACAGTACTCGACTACTCGGTAGCCGGTATTGATCCTAATGTGAAGTTTCCCAAACAGCCAGCGCCAATAGTAATTATTGGTGACACCACAACCCACAATAATCATCCTGCTCCTGCAAAAAAACATACTCCGGCGAAAGGCGGACCTGTAAATGCAAGCAATGGTGATGGTGGAACGTACTACAAAGATGGAATAGAAATTAAAGGTACTGATGCCTATATTCACAACACGATTGTTATCCATGATTATAAGAATCTGGATTCAACGAAAGTGGTGAAGAATATGGAAGTCACTACCCCCTTCTAATTCATCAAGATCTTTTTTTAAGAAAGCAAAACTCCCGCATAGCGTAAGCTATCCGGGAGTTTACTATTTGTATTTGAATTGTATCTACTGCGTTTTAATATAATTATCAGCTCGCTCAAGAGCGTCACTTAATTTTTCAGAAGGGTTTTCTTTTAAATATTCTGCGCTTGCTCGTTCAAGGTAGTGTCCAATCGACTCGTTTTCATTCAATGGATTGATATGTGTTCCTGCGTGCAATACTTTCATGAGTGCCCATACTTCCATTTGTTGATCAGCGGCGGTGTGCCCGGCAAAATCTGCTTTTGTTAATTCAAGTCCGTGTGCAGCTGATCGGTTACTTACCGTTTCCCATACATGCCACTTTTGAGAGGTGGTATCGGTTCCGAAAATTTTATGTATAACGTCATTGAATTGTGTTTCTACTGCAATATCCGGTACTACAGGTTTAACTTCAGGAGTATTTGCGGGGGTTTCAGTAGTTGTTGTCGTTTCTTTTGTATCTGATACATGATCTGTTGTAGTAGGGTGTTCGTATTGATCGCTACCGCCTGTCTGTATTCCTTCATCCGGATTTTGGCCGTCTGCGGTATTTTCTGTTTCTGCTGGTGCTTGTGTGTCAGGCTGGTCTGTGTGATTTTCTATAACGTTCGGATCAGAATCGTAGTGATTATCTCCACCCACAGTTATATTTTCTCCAGTTCCATGTAAATTATCTGCGTCATAATGGTTGTCTCCCCCAAGAGTTATTGCTCCTCCGTCAGGCATACGTACATCAAATGATGCATCATTTGGATGTTCACCACTGTGATCTGAATCAAACATTTTACCTTGCCACTCACCATGTTGTCCGGCTGCGAGTGGTGTACCTTCGAGAATATTTGTAGTGTGCTCTCCCCCATTACTGAGTACAAGATTTCCGAATTTATCGATTCCTACCGATCCACCCATTTGAAGCATTGCGCTTTCATTTACTGCGCCTGGATGATAGAGGCCATAATGAATTGCGAGCTGTTCTGGATTGCCATGAATAATATCCTTCACATCGCCTGGCCACTGATTTTCTGGTATGTCGCGATATTCGGTAGCGAGCTTATCATGAAGATGTTGAAATATTCGAATACCACCATCGCCGTGTTGGAATGGAATGATTGTTTCTTTGATGACTGGATCATGATGGAATAAATCTTCAGGGTTGTGGTGTTCCACAGGGACTGTGCCTTCAGTTGGGTGCGGTCCATCCATAAAATGAGCACCAGCGAATCCGGCTCCCATTCCCAATCCAAAAGTAACTCCCATTTTTTTAAGCATTCGATTGCGTTTTGCGCGCTCTTCTTTTGAAAGTATTTCTGAATAGCCGCTGCGTGCTGCATCAAGATCTGTATTTCCACGTGCATATTCTTCCATGAGTGCGGTTTCTGATGCCTGGCGTGCTGCACCTGATTTATCTTTGAATACCTTATCGTAGACTCTAAAGAATTGTCCACCGATGGCACCAAATGCCGTGCTTCGAAGGTATCTGGTACCGACAGCAGCTCCAATTGCGACAGCTCCTGCTCCACCCACCAATCCTCCGACTCCCCCGATAAGACCAGCCATTAAGATACGCTTTTTCCATTTTGGAACATTTGGATCGGTGTACCATGCAAGGCGTTTATTGATCCAACCCTTTTCAACTCCGTATGCATCAGCTTCAGCCTTCTTCATTTCAAATGCTTCTTTTGATACCACCATGGCAAAAAGTCCTTTGCGGTATTCACCCATGTTGAGAATTTTTTCATGGTTCGTGTCTCCACGAGCGGTAATTTCGCGCATCTTTTTATCTTCAAGCGCTTTCACATATTCTTTGAGTTTAGTGTCGTATGTTGTTTTTAAATCTTTGAATTCCTGTGATGCCTTTTCGCCTTTGAATTTACGGCCAAAGAATTTTTGAATACGAGATGCACCAATCTTTTCAAGCCATGTTTTTTGGCCTGCGAATTCTTTCTTGTATGCAACTAAGTAGTCATTTTGAAGTGCCACGAATTCATCTTCGAGTTTTTGTTCTGGGGATTTTGCTACCGTAGGATTTGCTGGTGCTCCTGGTCCTGTTGATACTGCTGGTGCTGCTGCCGGAGAGGCATGAGCAGCGCTTGCAACAGGGGCTTTCGGAGCCGCAGGAGCTTTTGCGTTTGTTGAACGTACTCCTCGCTCTGCAATGTGTAGCTGTGAGCTTGGTCCTTTTGCATCTATTTCATCTTTCGTGTATCCCAATTGTTTGAGAATCTTTTCTACTTCAGCCATGCTGATTGTTGGCTCACCGGCAACTGGTGGCTGAGTTTTTACATTTTTTGCATCTAAATCTTTACGGAGCTTCGCTGCTTCTGCTATTTTTTGTGCGCGAAGATCGAGTAAATCATTGTGCGCTTTTTGTTTCGCATCAATTTTCTCAGTCACATCTTTGTATGAGCTATTGAGTTGTTCAGCTGTAGGCATATCGTTATTTTAATTCTACCGCAATCTCACTATTTTTAATTGAAACTTTTGATGTTGGTTTCTTAATATATTCAGCTTCAAAATATTTTTCTACTGTTTCTGTAAAGAACATCATGAATGCTCCATCCACTGACTTCTTAACTGCCTTTGTGTTAGCTTCTGCAGTAACATCCGTTTTTAAATTAATTATTTCAAGGTGGTTTGTCCCGTTACCAAGCGTCACGATAACATCTGCTTCAAATGGAATATCATCATTTTTACCCTTGAAACTAAATGTGAAATCAAGTTCGGTATCTCTGAATTTAGTACTGATTGCTTTTGTTCGGGTTCCTTTGAAGAAATCACTAATAAATTCGTTTATGATTTTTGATCCATCTCTCACGATTTCTTTTTGGCTGATCGTTTCAGATACTTCAGGAGTAGTAGTAACGGTAGCTGGCGCATCGTCATACGGAATACCAATATCTGCGAAGCCTTGCTTAATGAGTTTAAGAGCATCTTCTGCTGTTTTAATTGCAGCTTGGTCGTTTGCTTTTTGAGCTTTTTCTAATTCATCTAGTACGTATTTTTTTGATATTTTAATCACTTCTTCTGGTGTGGATTCTCCTCGGGCAACTTTTTCGAATATTTCTGCAGTGAAATGTGATCTCAATTCCGGACTAAATACATCAAGTGCTGTTTTAGGGTCAGCCGTTGCTGCTTTTTCAATTGCTTGTGCAAGTGATTCTTGCGTATCACGCAAGTCGTTTATTTCTGTACGTGAGTCCTTGAGTTGTTTATTGAGTTCCTCGATTTCTTTTTCGAGAGACTCTAATTTTTTAATATCTGGATCTCCTTTTTCTTCAAGAAGTTGTTGTTGGTATGCTTCAAGAATTTTTACCAATTTACCTTTCTCAGTTGCCTCAGCAAGGCGTTTATCTTTAGCTTTTTTTGTTTTTAGACCATTCGCTTCTTCTTCTAGAGTATTTATTTCCTGTTTCAAGTAGTCAATTGTTGATTGGACGGTATCTGCTCTAAAGTTTTCAAGTAGTGGTTTAAGTGCTTCTTTTTTAACTTCATCCGCTTTTTCGAATTCTTTGCTGAGCATTTCAGAAAGTTTATTGATTTCTTCCTTCGAAATTTTCTCTATTTCTTCTTTGGAAGGAAGTGTTGGATCCACAGATGCTGGTGCACCTGAAGACTTTGAGGCTTCTTGATCATAACTCATATACCATTTCATAGCATCGACGCCAGCTTGCGCATCATCGAGATCCAATTTAGCGTCTGCTTCTGTTGGAGTACCTACTGCACTATTGTATGCGGTGGTATTTTTACTGAGTATTCCTTCTAATATTTTGAGCGTCGTAGCTGCATCTTTGCCCAGTCGTTTCATGTCACCCTGTGCACGGTTAAGAGACTCTCTCTCTTGTACTGATAATTTAGTTGGGTCAACAAATTTTTCGCTCATGAGTATTTTTATGCTTTAGGTTCTTGGTTTAATTTTAACATCTTTACCAATTTTTCGAGAGACATTTTATTACTCTCCTTTTCTGGATTCATTGTAACTAAAGTGGAACCTCCGATTAGCTTCACCTCTACACCTGCTTCCTTCATCATTTCTTTGACGCGAGTCAGGTCTCTTCCCGGTTTCACTATTGTGGCAATATTATCTCTCTCATTATAATTGATATAGGTCGTAAATCCGAGTGCTTTTGCTGCAACGACTCCGAGAGGGATTTTGTTCCAGCTTTTTTTTGTTTTCTCGTTATATGTTACTACATTGAGTAGTGTGGAGTACAGTCCGAATTCTGTTGTGTTGGTTTTTATACCGTGATTTCGCATGAAATCCAAACTCTCATAGATGCCGTCTTTTGATTTCTCCACCAGGTCTCGAGATTGTGCGCATACTTCCCACAATTTAACTTTGTGGAGCACACCAAACTCGCGGACTTTATCTGTACCAAGCTTCGTTGCCTCTTTCTGTGCTGTACTGATTTCCTGACCCATTTCTTTGCGCAACTTCTGCCATACCGTTTCGTCCATCATACCATCTGCTGAAATACTGTCTTTAGGAAGTTTTTTTATAAAATCTTTCGGCACAGTCATTGGCCAGCGTGTCTCACGTACTACTTTCTGTTCTTGTTCTTTGGTGAATGTTTTTTCTGGGTCGTATCCTTCCTTGAATAAATTCATTAGAAATTCTGGAGAAACTGCTTTCTGAATCCCGTATCCTGTTTTCCACCACTTGTTGGTGAATGTTTTTAAATTAAATTTCTCGCCATCAATCTTATATTTATAGTTTGAGGTACTAATGTTTTTTGTGAATTCCACCATTCGCTCAAGATCTGCCCTGTTTTTCCATCCAGCTTTCTGTAATTTTTCGTCAGTCAATTTGCCGAGTTCATTTACCATTCGATATACTACCGCAGTCGTGGATTCATCTCGCTGTTCCTCACCGCCTTTGCCGATGGTGATTGTGGTTTCTTGGTTTTTAGGGTCCCCTGTTTTTTCAACAAAACAACCATTTTTATTTCCTGTATTTAAATATACCGCCCCTGGAATTTTTGGCTCCTCTTTGCTTTCATCAGCCAATTCGACTCTTTTATATGGTCGCACGTTTCCTCCCATCAGCATGGCGTTATTCTGTCGTTTAACGGTTGTGGTTTCAATATTGTGCAGTGCATCAATATTTTCTAGGTCTTTATCGTTGGCAAAACCGAGGTTGAGCAGATACAAAGAAAATACCGTATCTGCATCTTTTTTCATGTTGAGCACTTTTTGGTCTACTCCTGGGACATTTTCCCAGGTACCAGGAAGTACAAGGGTGTCAAAACCATTTTCAAATTTCTTCCGAACCTCACTGAATTTAAGTTGTTCGCGACGCCACCATTTATAGTGTCGTAGCTCCGCCTCAGAAAGCCCTTCACCATCTTCAATTTCATCGTTAGATGTAAGCTCTCTTGATTTGATCCGTGTAAGCAATTCAGATTCGGGTATTTCTATTGGTTCTGGATTTTTTCCATCAGAAAATTCGTAGGTATTATTCGCTAAATTTATCTTCTTATAGGTAAGTGTTTTTGGTTCAGCCCCAGCCTTTTTAGCACTTCTATCAGATTCATCAATGAATTGTGTTCCCGGAGGAAACGAGAGTAGTTGCTTGTCTTTACGTAATACTCTAAGTTCTTCTTCATAATCAGAAATTTCCTCAGTGTCTGGGGTCGGTTTTGCAAGCTCTGCCCCTTTTTTCTTATTAAGCCAGTCAATTTGGTCTTGAATACTCCACTCTCGTCGTTTCTCTGCATTTTCATCCATCATCTCCACTACGCGGCCAAAAGCATCGCGTGCTTTTTTTGCACTTTCAAAACCTTTCAAATATGCTAGAGCTTTATTTTTAAATATATTTTTTTCTGGATCGTTTTGAGCCTGTACCTCATACTCTCGATATTTTCTTTTTGCTTCCTCGTAGAGTTCTTCTGTTTCTCGAGCACGAGCATATATTTCTCCTGTTTTTGGTGAGATATTGATATTTCTTCCGCGAACGAGGTTGTTTTCTTGGTCAGCGTTCTTCTTGTGGAATGGGATAGAGATTTCCTCCATCTTTTTTCGACGCTGAAATTCTGTAGCATCGGGGTACTTTTCTAGCCATGCATCATATTGATCACGAGCTTTTTCGGTGAGTTCTTCTTTGAACTGAGACGCCATTTCAGATGGTTCATCGGCTTGCTCTGGTCGCCCGAATTTTTCGAGACGCTCTCTGTCATTCTGAGCCCACCCTTTTTTATACCAAAATAGATTTCTTTTCGATGCTTTTGAAGAATCTTTCCGTGGTCCAAACCAACTAAAGCTAGATTTTCCACGCTTTCCCTTCTCCTCACGTTCAGCGTTGAGTTCAAATGAGAGGTTTTCTTTAACCAATTGCTCCTCCGCTTCTTTTGTTCGTTGTTTACGCACCTTGGTGCTTTCTTTATTTGTAGATTGTGCGCTTGTGACTTCTGCCTTTGACACCGGTGATGTTTGCGCTTTCGATGCTTGTTTTTTAGGGTTACTATCGGTCACGCCCGTGCTGGTACTTTGTTTCTTTTGAGTTTTTTTACCCGAACCCTCTTTAGTGGAAAGAAGTACCTTCCAATTAGTAACCTTTTTTTCATTACCCTCAGTGTTTTTATTAAGACCGTTATTTTCTAGTGGTGACATTTATGATGTGAGATTTATTTATACATCATAAGTATACCAGATAACTTTTATATTAGTAGTGGATTGTGAAAATACCCTTATAAAATAAGTATTTTTATGAGACAAATTTGATGTAAAGTCAAATTTTTTTGATATAGCAAAAGCCACTTTTTAATCTCTAAAAAATGCCGTAATTCAAAGGGTTTTATGACAGCTATTTTAAAAGAACATAATATATATAAATGTCCAATTTTTGTTTTGGGTAGATGTGAATATCTTCATTGACTTACCTCCCCCCATTGGCTACCCTTATATCTGTGAGGTCAAAACCTCCATTTCTGCCAAGCTTCGTCCCGTTCCTCATTTGAGGATCCTAGAAACGTCTGTACGATTGTAACCAATCGCCTTTACTTTTATCTCTGTGCTCGCTCCCTTTTGGGTTGCCCGTCACATACCAATACATATATATAGTATGTATTAGATTGAAGCTTTGGCGATTACCCATATAGGCTTATTTACCTACATAAAAAAGACGCTGACAACTCATACTCTCCCGGTAACGGGAATGGTCAGCCGAAAAAACCCTTTAATTCCAATCTAAAACCAGCTTTTGCGGTTTTGGCCCTTTTGGTTGCTATAGGGACACTCTCTCCTACTCCTTCGAACGTTGCTCGAGCAAGTATCCTCTCTTTCATGGGTGATATGCTTGGTGTAAACAATGCATCTGCAAGCACTATTCCTGACGATGGCACGAATAACACGATGAATTCGCAGACGCTGGCGATTCTTGAAGCTCCAAATGCACCAGATCCGACCTCGATCATTCCTCCAGCCGATGTCACTATTAATAATGCTGCTCTTGTAGCGGACACTGGTCCTGTTGGTACTTCTGCTGATGTTGCTGGTACTGAAGGAAATTCTGATAACCAGACTATATTGTATGTGACTCCAAAGGGAGCGACTCTTTCTCAAATAGCAGCAATGTTTGATCTCAAGACTGATACCCTCCTTGCTGCCAATCCAGATGTGAAAAAAGGTGTCGCTTTGTCTGAGGGCCAAGTGCTTGTGATTCCGCCGACAGATGGCGTGCTCTATACGATTCAGAAAGGAGACACGCTTGCAGGTATTGCGAAGAAATACAAAGTTGACTCTGCTGTTGTCGGCGCATTCAATGGCGTGACAGACAAGAGCACTCTTTCAGCTGGTGATGTGCTGATGATTCCAGATGCAGTTGTTTCAAAACCAAAGACATCAAGTTCGTCTACTGTAAATAAAAGACAGACTTCAGGCATTATTACAGTGCCAGCTCATCATGGCAGAGCGTGGGGTATTAGTGGCCCTGCATATCCTGGATATTATGTTCATCCAGTGACACCAGGTCAGTGTCGAATTACGCAAGGAGTTCATGATCATAATGCGGTTGATTGCGCGGGGCGATCAGGAACTCCGATATACGCTGCAGCCGATGGTGTGGTTGTAACCAGTAAGTTTACTGCAAAGGGTGCATGGTTCGGCGGATTCGGAAACTTTGTACTCGTTGTTCACTCGAATGGTTCACATACACTCTATGCTCACTTGAGAAAGAATCTCGTGCAGACTGGTGATCATGTATCAGCAGGACAGCAGATTGGAGAAATGGGATCGACAGGTAACTCCACCGGTACACACCTACACTTTGAGGTATGGGATGCGCAAAATCCATACGCTGATAATTCATTTGCGGATTAAATTTAAATAAAATAAAAACTCCCTGATAGGGAGTTTTTATTTTATCTGGGTATGAGATTTGTTTAAGCTGCTATCTCTTCTTTTAATGCATCAATTTGTGCATCTTCCGCAGCTTTGTCGAGTTTTTTAACTACGGTTTCTAGGTTACTCATTTCTTCTTCAATAAAGGCCATATCCTCTTTCAAATCTGATTCTATTTGTGCAAGATCTCTGTCGAGTTTGGTGTTTGCTTCATGCATCTCGTCTGGATTAAGAACTATATTTTCACTTGCGAAAAAGTCATCGATTTCTTTTTGGAGTAGGCCACTAATGTTTTCTCGCGTTTCAATTGTGAGTCCGTCTTTTTCAAGGAGTGTGATTAGTGTCGTTTTTAATTTAGGATCAAGGTCGCTTTCTTCTATTTTTGTTATGTACTCTTGTGTAGTCATAATAGTTTAGGCTGCTTGTGGCATTGAATCTATGCCATCTTTAAGATTAAGGAGGCTTGCCATTTTCTTTTTCTTTTCAGCAGATTCTGTTGCGGCTTTTTGGAATCTGTCAGCAAGCTCTTGTTGTACACGTTCCTTTTCCGCAAACTTTTCATATTTTGCCATTAATTGTTTTTGTCTGCGGTCATTTCCCCATTTTTCCCATGCAGCTTTGATCTGTAATTTTTTGTATCGAGCAGCCATCAATGCATCGTCCCTAAATGTCTCTAAACGTTTATAAGCATTTGCAACTCCTTTTTTTGCGTCGTTCCAATTTTCAACAGCAGCACCTTTTACGAGTGATCCGAACTCTGTGCTAAGTGAAGCGATTTCATTCTTCACATCTTTCATTTCTTGTACACGTGCCTTTTTCCAATCAATCGCTTTCTGTGTGTAGTATGCATCAACTTCCTCAATATTTTTCCATGCATTTTTAACAGCATCTTTAGTTCCTTCATACGCAGCTGCACCTTTTTTACCCAATGTTTCTCCAAGTTCGAATGCTTTCTTGTCTGTATAGTCGTCGAATTAATCAGAAGCTTTGTCTACAAATTCTTTTCCTTGTTTTGCAAA
>JAHFNN010000024.1:0-5400 GCA_023267315.1 Candidatus Nomurabacteria bacterium
CCTTCACTCATTACGATTGATCTTATTGAAGCATCATCGCGACTCGCGAAAGCATTACCTGAATCTGCATCAGTAAAAATATTGAAACGTATTCGAAGCTTGGGAGCAAATGTATTCTTGAATCGAACTGTTGTGAAGGAAGAGATTGAGGAAGTGTATTTGAAAGATATGGCGATGCAATCAAAGACGGTTATTTGGGCAGCGGGTACGAGACTCAATCCACTCTATAAAGAAATAAAAGGCTTAGAATTTGCACCTAATGGCCGGGTTGTTGTGGATGGATTTCTTTCTCCAGCAGGATTTCCTGGAGTGTATGTGGTGGGAGACGGGGCAGCGACTCCGTATTCAGGACTCGCGCAGACTGCGATATTAGATGGTGCGTATGTCAGTGGTCTCATTACTCGAAAAGTGCAAGGCAAGCCTCCGGTACCATATATGCCACGCAAAAATGCATTTTCAATACCAATTGGTCGTAATTGGGGTCTCTTTGTGTGGGGACCGTTTGAGATGTCTGGAGTAGTCGCATCATGGCTTCGATATGTAATCGATATTAAGTATTTTTTACAACTTCTCTCAATCAAAGATGTGATTGGTTTATACAAAGAAGGGAAGAAGTATGCAAAAATGCCTGATACATGCGAAACTCCAACACAAATAGAATCAACAGAAACGAAAAAAGAGGAAAATAGTAACTCTCCAGTGGAGGCACCAGAACATAAAAATCTGTAGATAAGTCACCCTATCTTCTGTAGGATCTGAGGTATCTTTTTAAAATCTTTTTTTAATGTATCGCGCATACCTCCATTATATAAAGCTGCAGCTGGGTGATACAGTGGTAAAAAATGTTGACGACCGAGACCTGGCCAGGTTCGGATGAGTAGTTTTCCATGAACTGCAGAAATTTTTTCGAGTGGGAAAAAATGATTCATTGAATGGCGTCCTAAAAAAATAATAAGTTTTGGTTTGATAAGCGCGAGCTCTTCCATGAGCCATTCTTTGCATGCAGAAATTTCGTCAGGAAACGGATCACGGTTATTGGGTGGGCGATATTTCACGATATTTGTAATATAAATATCTTCTCGTTTCATCCCTATACTTTCCAACATTTCGGCAAGGAATTTACCTGCAGCCCCAATAAAAGGGCGTCCTTCAAGATCCTCACTTTTTCCTGGAGCTTCGCCAATAAAAAAAATAGGTGAATAGGCGCTACCATCACCAGGGACCCCCTGGGTAGCTGTTTTTCGAAGCTCGCAGATGCATTCACGGAGCCATTTTTCATGCAGTTTTTTTAGCGCTTCGTTTTTATCCATGTACGCATTATACAGAATAAAGATGATAAAAAACAAAAATATACAATGTGCGCTATTGTATAGCGCCAAAGTTGCTCTAGGCTGAAATTCGGGTTACAATAGCAGGCATGTTTAAAGATTTTTTATTAAAACAAATGTTGAAGCGACAGCTTAAAGGAGTTCCACAAGAGGAACAGGATCGGATTATTACGATGATTACAAAAAACCCGGAACTGTTTCAAAAAATTGCACTCGAAGCACAAGAACACATGAAAGGTGGTATGGATCAGATGGCTGCCATGCAAAAAGTGATGTTGAAGTATCAAGACGATCTTAAAAAAATAATGTAACAAAAATCCTCCAACAAATTGATTGGAGGATTTTTGTTGGTTTTCCACATTTTTCGTAGTTTATTTAAGAAAGTATTGATAAAATAAGGGTACTAATGAAAACAAGAACTTTTTCCATTTATGCGATAGTGCTACTTGGAGTTATAGTTCCTTTTTTTACTCACGCGACATGGAGTGGCTCCCCATATTCTCAGGGAGAAACGCTCAATCCAGAATGTGCACCAACAGACGAACACTGCACGGTCTCTATTCCAGAGCCGGGCAATTTATTTTCTCAGGATGGAATTACATACATAGGTACTCTCGCGAGCACTATTGATGCACCAAATTCATTAGATGTTTCGATTGTTAATGATGAAAATGGTGGATTTTTACCCCCAGGACAAGGTCAGTTTATGGATGGTGGAATCAACTACACACATAGCTATCGTATTTATTCATATAAAAATATAAATAATACAAGAGTCTATTCTGAAAATTTTAAGACAAATTTTATAACTGCAGAGCAAGGACAACAAACATCTAACTATAATATTTCTTTAGAGTGGAGTGCTGTTGATGGTGTTGATGGGTATAGAATTTTTCGTAACGAAGGATCTACCAATAATGAATTTAATGATGGAACCGCCTTTTCATCATACCAAGATACTCAGTCAACCTCTCTGACTGATGATAATGGTGATGCCTGGCAGGTAGGCTCACCTACAGTACGTCCTAAAGGAATTCCTGTTGCAATTGATGAAGCAACTAATGCGGTTGCTATTGGGACTGCTCCTGATAGTAAATATGCGCTTTCTGTCGGTGGGGACACTCTCACCAAAGGAGGAATATTTTTTGGAAATCCTTCAGATAATACTGGCGGTATTCATTACGGTTCTTCAGGACTTTATGGACAGGCACAACATTGGAGTCCGAATCCTAGTAATCATGATAGTGGTATTTGGATAGAGGGAACTTCTAATAATGAAGGAGGAGGGTTTTATGCTGATGGAGATATGTCAGCAATATGGAGTGCTGGTGATGTCGATGCTTTACGTGTGTACGATGAAGATAATTTACCAACAAATAAGGCATCATTTGTTGTGGGTAATGGAAATAATGGAGGCGCGATTCGTAATGATACGGGAGTACTCACTGTGAACGATAGTTTGAACGTCCTAGGGGATACTACGATTCATCAAAAAGATTCAAATAATGCAAACCAGATAGAAAATGGTAATTTCGATAATGGGACAACTGGTTGGACTCTTGGAAATGGGTGGTCACAGGACAGTAATAGTGTTGTTTTTAATTCCTCTACTCAGATAGGGTCATTTTATAATTGGAATATAGTGTATGTTTCTGGTGGAAGTGATTATCATGTGAATGATCAACTTTCGGTTAATGGTGGTAATCATAATGCAGTAGTAACCGTTCAATCAATACGAGGTCCGGTTTCATCTGCAACACAATTGACTCCAGGCTCAGGATATCAGGTTGGAGATGTTGTTTCTCTTTCTGGTGGTGATCAGCAGGCAGAAGAACTCGCAACAGTAAGAATTGATTCTGTTGATGGAGATGGTGGCGCGACTTCCTTCTCTGTGATTAATCCAGGTGCTCGATATTATAGTGCTGGTACATATTGGTTGAATGGAGGATCAGGATCTGGTGGTTATGCTCATACTGTTGTAGATACGGGTGCTGTTGATTATGTCACTGCAAGCAATTCAGGAAGTGGGTATACTGTTGGTCAAACATACGATGTGACTGGGGGTTCAGGATCTGGTGCGCAGTTTTCGATAAACACATCTGGAAACAATACGAGCGTGTATCAGAGTGGATATTTGAGCATGGGAATGACCTACACAGTTTCTCTTAATATTGGTGGTGCAAATGGGTCAGTAGATGTGTGTCTCGGTGATGTGAATTGTGAGACGTATGAAGCGGGTGCTGGTTTTGTTTCTTTTGATAAAAAATATACAAATGAAGAAGGAGGTTTAATTATATCAATAAATCCAACATCAGATTTTGATGGCTCTATTAGTGAGGTTTCTGTGGTACCGCAACAAGGTTTAACATTTGTAAATTCTGCGGGTACGAGTTCGTTTACTCTCGGGATGGATATTGAGCCAGGTAATAATGAGCCACCGCAAGGATTTCTCATAAAAAGAATTGATTCACAGGGTAATTCTCATTCTGCCTCTTTGTACTTATCTGATGATAATAATGCTCGCTACGAATACGTACTTCCATCACTCATGGGAGTTGAAGATGGAAATGATACTTTTTGCATGAAAAAACTCGCAAATTGTTCAAGTGAAAACACTGGTGGTATGCAGTCACTCTCTACGGTTGAACGCGATGCATTACCTTCTCCAATCAACAATCAAACTATATTTAATACTGACACAAAAACTATCCAATATTATTCAGATACAACGGATCCATATTCTGAAACAACAGCAGAAGGAGGACAAGCCCAACATGCTCGGTATTTTATGGGGCAAACAATTACTCCAGCGCATAGTGGTAAATTGAATTCAATTGGTGGTCTATTTGCAGCACGTGATGATGGTGATGGGCAGGCTCAACTTATTGCGAGAGTATACGATGCTCCAATGGGAAATCTCCTTGCGACTTCAAGTAATACGGTGACAGATTCAGATACGACAGATTTTACTTTTGTTGATGGTACGTGGACGTTTTCTGGAGCTGATCTCAATTTGGTTGCTGGACATCAATACTATGTTGAATTCAATGATGTTGATTCAAATCCAAATACATTCTTCTTTAATGAGACCTACTCAGATGTGGATCCGTATGCTGGCGGTAAATTTTATAATGGTGATTCTCATGCAAATGTTACCTCATTGGATGGTCAGACTTTGTTTGATATGAATTTAACATTTACATATGGAGATAGTGTCGCGGGCTCATGGGTGGATGTTGGAAGTGGTATTTCTCCATGGAATTCAAATCAACAAGGGATAGATTACTCTTCTGGAAAAGTTGGTATTGGTACTACAATTCCAGCTGCTGGTCTAGATGTTGTTGGTGGCGGGGTTGGTACTGGATTTTCTCAAATTGCACATTATCAAGATACGAATATCTGGAGTGTTGATGTTGCAATCGCTGGTAATAAACTCTATGCGGCTGATGGCTCTAATTTAGATATCTTCGATATTTCAAATCCGACACAAGAGCACCTTCTCACAAGTTATAATTTTGGTATGCAAGTAAATTCTGTAAAAGTTGCAAATGGAATGGCGTATGTGGGTGCGGGACAAGGAGTTTTTGTTCTTGATGTTAGTAATACGGCGAATCCACCAGTTCTTCTTGGTTCATTTGAAAGTTGGAACATCGTATTTGATATGCAGATTCGAGGCGGTGTGTTGTATGTGACTGATTCAAGTGATAATTTTTATACGTTAGACATTTCGAATATCACTCCATCAAATCCAGGTAACCCAACGCTCCTATCTGATGGTCCATTTGAAACTTATAACAATGCGTACCGTTTTACAATTTCTGGTAACTACGCTTATTTGGCAACTGCGAGTGATTATATGGAAATTATTGATATTTCGGATCCTACGAATTTACAATTTGTTTCGAGCTACACATATGGGAATGGTAGTCTCGCTGGAGGGATCGCTATCTCTGGAAACTATGTATATATAACTCGCAATGCAACAGATGGAAATAGTTTTGTTGTTCTTGATGTTTCTGATAAACAGAATCCTGTGAAAGTTGGAAGTGTTGACATTGGAAATAATCGATAC
>JAHFNN010000024.1:5410-11419 GCA_023267315.1 Candidatus Nomurabacteria bacterium
CGAATAATAATTTCCGGGAATATTGCATATGTAGCAGATGGGGCTGAAGATAGTGTATATGCAATAAACATTTCTTACCCTACAAATCCAATTATTATCGGTCATGTAACAACCGAAGGAGTTTCACTTAGTCTTGCGATAAAAGATTCAAACCTATACGTAGCAGATGGCGGTAATGGAATTGTGGTTATTTCTGCACCGATTAACTATGCAGCATTGTTTAATGGTGGAAACGTGGGTATTGGAACAAATGACCCTGCATTCAACCTTGATGTTGGGGCTGTTAAGGCAACTGCGACGCTTACAATTTCAAACCTTCCATTGGATGCTGATGGATTTGAATTGACTGATAATAGCGGAACTCAATGGACGTATGAATTTGATAATGATGGAATGAATAGTGGTACAAATTACCAGATCAGTCTATTAGATGGTCAGTTGGAACCGCTTACTCAGAGTAGGCTTATTGATGCGACTGTGACAATGATAAATCAAAGTAATAAATTTACCGCAACACGTATCGGAGATACTATCTCGATACAGCAGTTGTCTAGTGGAGTATCTGGTAATGAAATAAATTATTTATTCAATGATACTGATACCCAAATTACTCACCCGACTCATCATTCATTAAATATTATATTGACTGACTTTATAAATGGTGCAAATGGAGATATTAACTTTGGAGGTAGTCTGTATCAAAATGGAACACAATTCAAGAGTAGTCAATGGACTACTGTTGAAGGAGGAATTACATTTACGGATGGCAATGTCACAATGTCAGGTGGTAATGTTTCCATCGGTGATGGTTCATTCTTGTACGATAACGCTACTGGTATTACAAGTATTGATAATCTTTCTCTTGGAGCACTGACATTCCCAGAAGACGCAGGTGCAGTGTCGTGGATTGATTTACCAATTTCTGGAAATGCAACACCGGGGACTGTTGAGAGTTATACCGCAAGCATTGGAGGACTTTCAATACTTACGATTCATGGTGAAGATAATGGTACTGGAGGATTGCAGAATACCGGTGTGCGAATTGAAAACTTGCCGACATCTGATGAAGGTCAACTTTCATTCTTATGTATGAATGGAAGTAATGAGTTGGTTGTTGGTACGAATAGTGATTGTAGTTCATCATCACTTCGATTTAAAGATAATGTAAACGCATTGACTGATGATTCAGGGCTTGCTGAAGTTATGAAATTGAATCCTGTCTCGTTCTTCTATAAACCGGAATTCAATGGAGCACTGCAGGCAAATGCAAATTTTTCAGGTGAGCAACTTGGATTTATCGCTGAAGAAGTAAATCAAGTTGACCCTCGTCTTGTTACACTTGAAAACGATGGGACGACTGTTCATGGTGTTCGATATGAAAAG
The DNA here is from genome assembly GCA_023267315.1 of Candidatus Nomurabacteria bacterium. Lineage (GTDB taxonomy): Bacteria > Patescibacteriota > Minisyncoccia > Phycocordibacterales > UBA9973 > JAHFNN01. The sequence continues at coordinate 6,794 of JAHFNN010000024.1, forward strand.
ATTACTGCAGTATTAGTAAAAGCTGTAAAAGAAATAGGAGGCACTATTTCAGGATTTGCAGATCATTTCTCAACAAAACAACTTGATACAGACAAACTTTGTGTTGGAGATACGTGTGTGACGCAGGAAGAATTCTTAAAGATGGTTCAAGCTGCAAATGTTACACCTGTTGCGAAGAATCCAAAAATACCAGATCCAGTCCAACCCCCACAAAATCCTGATCCAAATCAAATTACGCCACCGTCAAATGGAGGCAGTACTCCTCCAGTAGATGTAACCGCTCCTGTTATTACACTTGTTGGTGACGCACAAGTTACGATTTTGGTGGGTGATACATATACTGATCTCGGCGCAACGGCTGTAGATGATACGGATGGGGATATAAGCAAAAATATTATCACAACAAATTTGGTTGATTCTACAAAGGCGGGAACATATACAGTTACATACGACGTCAGCGATACCGCTCATAATAATGCGGTAGAAGTGATTCGAACAGTGGTTGTTAATGACCCAGTCCAACTTCCACAAAATCCTCCTACTGATCAGACAGGTAACACTCAGTAATTTAAATTATGAAAAAATTTCTCGCACCGCTTCCCATTATCATCGCGATTTTTTTTTGTCGGCGCTACAACATTCGCTGCTGTTAAAATTATCGGTGCCGCTAATCGAGGTCTCGTACTTGATTGGAAAATCGATGAGGGGGGTGGCACCGTACTCTCAGATGCTACTGGTAATGGAAATAATGCGACTCTTTTTGGTGGAACAACTCCTTCTCGTGATGCATTTGGAAGATTTGGTGGCTCAGTGCGATTCAACGGTCTTGATCAATACGCAGAAAGTGATGGTGGAATTTCAAGCTTAGGAACTATCGGTGCTCCTTATAGTATCTCAACGTGGGTGAAAATTGCACCAGGAGAAACAGATGGAAATATTGTACATTTATCTGACAATCAGAATGGGTATGGGTGGTGTATTCCATTCTTGGCTGTTGATGGTGGAAAATTTTCCGCAATTTCATTTGATGGTCAAATGATTACTGCAATACAGTCAGATACTCCGTCAACAGATGCTTGGCATCATGTCGTAACGACTTGGAATTCACCCAATGGACTTAAACTCTATGTCGATGGGGTACTTAAAGCGACAACCCCACAGGCAAGTTTTGCAGCGGCAAATAGTCCAGTGTATCTACACCTTGCTCGGGGTGTTACTGGGTGCGTTGGTGATAAGGGTTTTTTGGACGCAACAATAGATGATACAAAAGTATACAATAAAGAATTATCACAGAGTCAGATTTCTGCACTGTATACAAGTAATATAGATACCGTGGCTAAAATTGATGTAACAACTCACTCCGGGTTGTCTGGCGATTTTTATGCAGGGGATAATTTTGAAACATATGTATCAAGTGCAGTGGATCAGACTATTGATTTTAATCCCGCGGATGAAGTTATTGGTACGTCGCGTGCTGGTCAGCCGGATAATTTTACAGCAAGATGGACTGGATATATTACTCCACAATACTCTGAGAATTATACATTTACTACCAATTCAGATGATGGTGTAAGGCTCTACATAAACAACCAGCTTATTATAGATGATTGGACTGCTCATGGCCCAGCGCTTGATAGTAATTCACTTTCTCTTATCGCGGGGCATCATTATCCGATAAAACTAGAATATCAAGAGTTAGGGGGAGGTGCGGTAATTCAACTTTTCTGGAATTCATTGTCAGTACCTCAAGAAATTATTCCAAGTAGTTCACTTTCATATGGGAGTAGTAAAACTACTGTTGTTAATGATTCAAGAAATTCTAGGATCACTGATGGTCTGGTTGGCCTGTGGTCATTTGATGGGAAAGATATTTCGTGGTTTGGAGGTACAAGTTACGCAATAGATCGAGGCAATAATCCTACTCACGATGGAACCCTTGTTGATATTTCTCAATCTTCAGTTACACCTGGGAAAATTGGTCAAGCACTCCTTTTTAATGGTAGTACCTCTTGTGTGACAACGCAATTACAGATGAATGATCTGAGCCACTTCACTCTTTCTGGTTGGGTAAATCTACAGAACATTAATCCTCAAGGATTTTTTGGGCAGAACGATACAATAGAATTCGGTTTTGATGGTGACGGTAATTTGAGAGGCTGGGCTGCTGGTGGTAGTGGAGTTGATTGGCCTGCGTCGGCACTTAAATTGAATATCTGGCATCATGTTGCATTTGTTGGTGATGGCACGCATGAAATATTGTATGTCGATGGTCAATCTGTTGCTACAGCTCCATTCACTACTTCCAACTACGGCAACTCTACGTATTACTTTAATATTGGTGGTTGTGGTATTTGGGGTGCAGCAGGAGACTATTTTGACGGTAAAATTGATGATGTTCGTGCCTATACCAGGGCACTTTCTGCCGATGAGATTAATCAATTGTATCGTATTGCTAAATAAGTTGACGTATTTTTTTTAGTATCGTTTCCTATAATATTCACTGCATAAAATAAAGTCTGTCAGTGTATAATATCCCCATGGAGAAACCAAAAATAATCAATCGAAGGAAAAATATTACTAGAGAGGAACCGAGTGGAGGAGTTGAGCTTGATTCTATAGAAATTTCTCGAATAGATATGTATTCGGCGGCGAGTACGACCATGCAGGAAGAAGTTATTATTTCAAAAACAAAAATGAGTAAACTAAAAAAAATAAGAAAATTATTTACTAAAAGAAATAGTATTATTGTCCTTTTTGTAGTTCTCGCTATTGGTTTTGGGTACTATTTCATCCAATATAAAAAACTCACCAAAGATCCTAATGCTGAAGCGAAAGCAAAAACAGAAGCAGCCGTGAAGGCGATTGGCGCTTTAGCAATTATTCCAAATGACCCCAACACCGTGCTTGCGAATGTAACAGATGTTACTAAACTGAAAGGCCAATCATTTTTTAATGATGCACAAAATGGTGACGAGATTTTAATATTTCCTGCTGCTATGAGAGCAGTATTGTATCGCCCATCAGTAAACAAGATTGTAAACATTGGACCACTAGCATCTACCCCTCCTTCTTCGACTGATACTGCTGGAGCTCAAGTGGATACGACAAAAATACCTTCTACAAAGACAACCACAACAACCACGACTAAGACACCTACTAAAACAACTACAACCAAAAAGACGCCGTAATAAAAAATATGAAAAGCATAGTTACAAGAGTATTAATTGTTGTGTTTGCTGCCTCTTTTTCTCTGTACGCTCATGCATCAGAGACGAATGGAACTATTGATGCTACCAATAAATATGCTTGGGGTGAGAATGTTGGCTGGGTAAATTTTGCTCCGCAAAACAATAGTACGTATTCTGGGCTTGTTATTACTGATACTGCGGTTACTGGATATGGATGGAGTAAGGAGTTTGGCTGGATTAATTTTAGCCCTACAAATTCTGGACAAGGGGTAATTAATACCTCTGAAGGACATCTCTCGGGTAAAGCATGGATTTCCTCTTTGGGTTGGCTCGACATGTCAGGAGTTACAATAAATGCATCTGGGAAATTTACCGGTACTGCGGGTACTGAGGGTGGTAGCGTCGGACGTGTTTCATTTGATTGTACTAATTGCAATGTGGTGACTGACTGGCGACCGGTTTCTGTACGAAAGGTTATCACAATAGGTTCAGGTGGATGTGTACCTGGTACTTCTTGTGGTTCAATTTTACCTCCACCACCTAACTCTAATCAGACACCGCCTGCCACAACAATTAACACAACCGCTTCGGGTAACACATTCCAAACAGATTCAAATACAAAGAATGAAAGAAAGGGAACTCAGTCAAACGACTATGTCGAATCACATGATACGCCCCTTATCATACAACCATACCAACATGGACTTCTGACGTACGATTTTGGTAATGGGGTTGGTGTGAGTATCAGTGTTCCTAAAGGAGCTTCCACTGAGACGCTTACTATTGAAGTTTCGGTGAGTCCAGCTATTCCTGGGGACGACGGTCCATTCACTTATATTTTTGGCGGAGTCAAATTTAATATAATTGCAAAAAATTCTCATGGCGATGTGGTGCATAATTTTTCTGCGCCGATCTTGATATCTCTCTTGTTGCCAGAAAATATGAAAGCTGAGAAGGATCTCGGTGTGTATTGGAAAGACACAACATTAAATGAATGGGTGCAAGTTCCGGGTGTTGTATTTACAGATACGACGGCTCTTTTTTCTGTTGATCATTTAACACTATTCGCACTGATTAAAGCAAAGAATTTACCCGATAAGATTCCTCTAGGAGCTACTGCAGGGGGAACTCCATCAGGTGGTTATTTAAATAAGAATGTAGTATGGATTCTTATAATTATATTACTCGGTGTTATTTACTGGTTATATTACAAACAGAATCGTCGTCAACATAAACATTAAATTACCCGTATGTATAAGATTACATTACAAAATTATTTCGTTCGTATTGAATAAATTATTAATCTCGTATATCTAATTATTAAATTATTATTTTTATATCTATGTTGCAAAAAATTAAAATTACTATGGGCCGAAGAGTGTACTACATATTGGGAATTTGTGCAGTTCTATTTATTTCTTTTTATTTCGCTGCAAAT
>JAHFNN010000092.1 GCA_023267315.1 Candidatus Nomurabacteria bacterium
GCTGTGCGAATAGCTTCCTCTGGAGTTGTTATGCCCTGGCGAATACGCTCAATTGCATCTTCTCGGATAGAACGGAAGCCGGATCGCTTAGCAACCTCGGTCATGCTTTCTATAGAAGCCTTTTCCACAATAAGTGTACGTAATTCATCATTAAATTCGAGAATTTCAAAGATACCGGTTCGTCCTTTGTATCCCGTATGATCGCATTCATCACACCCAACCCCCATCTTATAGGCGATATCTTCCCCTTCGATACCGAGCATCTTGATATACTCGGCCGGCGGCGTAAAGTCTGTTTTGCAGAATTCACATATTTTCTTCACCAAACGCTGAGAAATAGCACCATTTATAGCATAGGCAATAAGACCTCGTTCAATATTCATATCCACCAAACGCGCAATAGTCCCAATCGTCGAGTTGGCGTGAATCGTGGAGAAGACAGCGCGTCCGGCCAAGGCGGCTTCGATAGCATAGCCAGCAGTATCTTGGTCACGAATTTCACCGATCATGATGGCATCGGGATCTTGACGGAGAATTGATTTCATTCCCTCCACAAAAGTAAAGCCGCGCTCTGGCTGCACTTGGCTCTGACGAATATTATCAAAATGATACTCCACTGGATCTTCCAGGGTAATAATGTTTTTGTGATCTTTTTGTCTGCTGAATTCAAGGAGTATTGAATAGAGTGTTGTTGTTTTTCCTGATCCCACCGGTCCAGTGACGAGAAGCATTCCGTAACTGCGTAGTGACAGGCGGGTCAGTTTTAGAAGATCATCATCGTTCATTCCAAGGTCTCTCATAGAGAGAAGCACCTCTGAACGATCAAGGATACGCAAAACAACCGAACTCCCATTAACGACCGGAAATATCGACAAACGGATATCTACCGTTACATTTTCGTGCGTTTGGTCAGAATAATTATAGAAAAAATGACCATCTTCTGGAGTGACGTCATTCACTGATGGGAGATTAGCTAAAACACGAAGCGAATTAACTGCCGCGGACAACTGGTCAAGACGGAGAGTATCCATCTCATGCAATACTCCATCAATACGAAACTGTACTCTTCCATCAGTGGCACGTGGCTCAATGTGGATATCTGAGGTGTTTCTCTCAATAGCTTCTTGAATAATCGAGTACACGATATCTGTCCCCGAGAGATGACCCGTAGTGGACGACTCTTCATTATGATGAAAAATACTCATACTTTTTTATTTAAAATTCTCAATAGTACACTCGCATTATAGTAAAAAAGCTCAAGAATGAACAATTTTTTGTAAAAAAATGCCCCTAAATTATCTATATTCTAAAAATAGACACTCTCGTAAGACCTATTCTTTTAATTTGGCCTACTTCTCTGTAGATTTCGCAACTCTTCTAGCGTCGCAGCATCAACATCGGGAAATTTCTCCGGGTACTCGAGAATAACAGCAAATTTTGATGATTCACTTAAGGCCTGAGTCGTGACGAAATCAAACACACCAAATACATTTATACATTTTACAAGGGTATCAAAATCACGATCCACTACCATTCTATACGCCACCTTATTAAGATCAACACCCGAGAACTTATCTATATTTTTTAGTATCAGATCCGCTCTCCCTATTTCCATGAGAGTATTAGCAAATTTCTTTCTATCTACACCGCGCAGTTGATCAATATTTTTAACAACATATACCGCACCTCCATTCATCGCTACGAGATCAGCCACTTCAGCCTGCTGTGTTTCGGGAATACCCTGAATAATCGCCTGAAATTCTTCGTGTTTTCTAAGAGCCTCTATAAAAGCGCTCTCTTGCTCTTCTGTCGTACGATAATTCCTCTCATACAGAGACCTTGTTATCCCGTGAGCCGTGTCTATTAACATCCCTGTGACCTTTTTTTCTTCTTGCTGTTCGTTGGTTTTGTATATATCTCCCTCATCCTTCTTCTCTGGAACTACACCATCCTCTTGATGAAATTCATGTTGTATTAGTGCTGATTCTTTACTCATATTCACTACTAACTATTTATGACGCCAGTATAGCACAGCAGGAAAAAGCGCAAATATCACGTTAATGAGTCAATTCGACTTCCTCTTCTTACCTAATAAAGCTAAAAATCACCCTAATTGGAGTGATTTTTATCTTACTACACCGGATAGTTGTTATGGCGAAAACTAATTTCATATAAAAATATGGACTGGCTCTTCACATAAAACATTTTTAATCTATTTTGATGACCAAATAACTTGCTTGAAACCAGGAATCCGGAGAAGGTTCACTTCGACTTGTGGTTGGCAGCTACAAAAAGTAATCGATGATCCGGCCCAACCTGAAATGGGGGCAATTTTTACCACCCCATCCATCACGGTGAAATCAGTTTTTTGTAGTACTTCTCGACACATCCCTTGCGTCGCCAAAACAGCTGTCTCTTTGGCCAATTCACTTGTAGTCAATCCGGACTTCCTAATAGAAGAAATGACCTCCGTAGTGATAGTTTTCCTATAACCATCACTGTCCATAACCGCTCCGTCACAGAACTTGGTAGTATTTTCATCAGAAACAAGGTAGGAAATATATTCATTTTGCTCTGGCTGGGGAGTATTTTCCACTACATCCACTGGAGGAGTTATTGGTGAAAACGTACCCACCTCACTATATGTACTCCTCGTTGCAAAATAGAGCGTTGTACAAAATAAAACAACAACAAAGAAGGCCAAGATTCCAATAATAGTCTTTTCTTGATTCATCATAAAATCTTTAGAGTTACTCTTTATAGAGGGGTTCTTGAAGTATAGTCCTCTTTGGAGGAAATAAGTACTCACATCGAATATTTCGTCACACTTTTATAGAAATAAAAAAAGCCCTTATTTATACTCGCTAGGGCTTAATACGCGAGTGCGTGGCTAAAGATCGAGTGCAATGCACTCAACAGGTGCGAGAGCGATACGCCAATCGCCGTGCCGTTCATTATAATTGTTCTCGAGAAGCACCATCTGCTGCCCCTTCCATTCAATCAACTCGCCTTG
>JAHFNN010000025.1 GCA_023267315.1 Candidatus Nomurabacteria bacterium
GTCACTACTTTTTGCGGAGTTGAAACTGGTATAGGGGTTGAAGATGTGGTGGAAGCAGGAGAAACAAAACTTGGTGTTCCGAACATTTGTACCACAAAAATAGTATTATGACCTTGGTAAGTACCTGTCGCAGTCGCGATACCTATTTCTTTGAAACGTGAATCTAAAATATTTGCACGGTGAGTTGGCGAATTGAGCCATGCGGTCTCAACATCCTGAGATTCAGTGAAATCAATCGCTAAATTTTCTCCTGCATAACGAAATGCGTATCCTGCTTGAACAAACCAATACCATGGCGTTATACCCTGTGGGCTTGTGTGTGCAAAATAACTATTTTTAGCCATATCTTGCGCTTTCATTTGTGCAGCCGTATCAAGTACCGTATTTCGAACGAGTGCTCCCTCGTTATTTTGTACGCGGCTTTGGTTTGTGAGATCAACAAGGACGGCCGGAAGTACTGCAGCACCAAGATCGGTCTTTCGTAAAATAAACGAGAAACTCCCCGATGTTACAAACAGCACGATAATACCAACGAGAAAAATAGAAACCGAAAGCTCACGAAAAAAGTGTGGCTTAAAATCATTGCCTTCATGTGGAATAAAGTAATGCTTGAGTGCGTGATGCGGTTTCATAAACACGATTATTATAGCACTTTAATTATAAAATACAAGTGTAAATACGTCAAACCCCCGATTAATCGGGGGTTTGATTGGCTGTTTATATAATTAAATTAGTATTGCTTTGTTTCTGGGTTCTTACTCCATGGAATCAACTGATCTTTAGTCGGAGTTGGTAATTGTAGATCAGGACACTTAATGTTATTGATTCTTACCGTACTGGTCTTGTATACGATACCAGTAGCTGCCTTAAGGCCCCATGGATCCAAGATATACTTGGCTTCTTTTAATTGAAATGCGCGAACCGATTTATCAGTCAATGAACCAAAATAACCTGTCACTGGAAGTTTTGCATTCATGTATTCGTTCAAGAAAGTTTGTAGTGCCTTAACCGCATCAACTTTGTTTTTATACCCAATACGTAGTCCTCGATCAAGTGTCACACCACAGATGTTTGCCGCACCCAAGACTTGGCCTTGTGGTGGTGGAGGTGTATTCCCTCCAGTAGTCTTTACAGGATCTACTTCACTATTGAGGTTCAAATTATATGAAGCCGTATTTGAAGCATCTCCGTCAGTATGACAACCAGGATCGGCTGCATCAATAAGTCCGTCTCCGTCATTATCTTTACCATCAGCACATTGTGCGTACACGATGCCACCGCCTCCTCCACCTCCTCCACCATTCTTAGCAAATGTCACCGAGATAGTGTGATCAACAGTCACAGAAGTAAATTCATAACTGAGCGCATTTGGAATGGTTACTCCATCAACAACCAGTGTCGACACATGGTATCCACTATCTGGAGCAATCACAAAAGTTTCATTATTACCATGAGTAACAGTGACACTTCCTGAAGGGGTTATTGCTCCATTCACTCCAGCAGATGCTGTAATTGTGTGAGTAAATTGAGAAATACTAAACGATCGAGCTACTTGCGGAGCTGCATTATAATTTCCATCTCCTGCTTGAGAAGCAGTCACGGTGCAGCTACCCACTCCTGTAAGATGTACTGTCGCACCCGAAATTGTACATGAATCTTCAGAACCAACAGTAAATGTTACAGGGAGTCCTGATGTACTTGTCGCACTGACAGAAAAATCAGAATCATTTGTGTTCTTGTCTGTAAGTGAATCAAAGCTAATTGTTTGATCTGCTTTAGCTATATTAAATATTAAATGTCTGATCTATGCTTGAAGCTGGGTTGTAATTTGAATCCCCTGCTTGAGAAGCAGTCACGGTGCATGAACCAGCACCAGTGATGTGTACGAGATTACCAGTGATCGTACAATCTCCTGACGCACTGAAGGTTACTGGAAGTCCTGAATCAGAAGTTGCTGAAACAGTGAAGTCGGTGTCACCGAATGTTTTATCAGTAAGTGGACCGAAGGTGATAGATTGATTTGCTTTTGCGATACTAAATGTTCTATCTACTTCTGGTGCAGGATTATAATTCCCGTTTCCACTTTGCGTAGCTGAAACAGTACAATCACCTGCTCCGGTGATATGTAGCGTATTTCCAGAAAGTTCGCATGCTCCAGAAGTGACCGTAAGCGTTACTGGTAAACCAGATGAAGCACTTCCTGAAATTGTAAAGTCAGAATCACCAAACGTATGGTTAGCAACAGTAAAAGTTATTACTTGATCCGCTTTCGCAATACTATCGGAAACAGTTCCATTATTGGTGTTGTAGTTTGTATTACCAGCAAAAGCCCATGCATCAGAACTATATGTACCAGCATTTGTATGTGTAGTAGCTGAAAGATCAAGAAAGGCACTTAGATTTTCACTCAACACCCCAAAAGCTGTTCCTGTGGCAATATGAGAAAAACCATCGTATATAACAGAATATGGAGTAACGACTATATCTGCGTCTGCTTTAGCAATAGTGAAGTTTTTTGAATCACTACTTCCGTTGTAGTTTGAATCACCCGCATAGGTGTAACTTGCGGAAGCTGTTCCAGCATTAGTATTGCTTGAGTATATTGCAGAAGGAGTTAGAGATAGACCAGCAACACCAGTTACAGAGACAGTACATGGTGTTTGTGCAGAGCCATTATATGTTACATCAGAACAAGTAACGACAGTGGTTGTATTAGCTTTGTTAATAGCGAATGTTTTAGAATCGCTACTTCCGTTGTAGTTTGAATCACCCGCATAGGTGTAACTTGCGGAAGCTGTTCCAGCGTTAGTATTGTTTGAGTAAGTAGGACTCGGAGTCAAAGACAACCCTCCGGCACCAGTGACAGAAACAGTACATGGTGCCTGAGCAAGACCAGTGTATGTTACGTTAGCACAAGTAACGACGGTGGTTGTGTTAGCCTTATTGATTACAAAATTGCCAGCTGAAGCATTACTCAGACTATTGTAATTTACGGTATCTGTTGGAGTAAAATCAGCAGTAACAGCATATGTTCCTGCATTTGTTGGTAGAGTAGCAGAACCATCATATTTAATATTAGTAACAACACCTGTAATAGACCCAACAACGGTTGCTGATTGAGTATTTCCGTTAAATGTTACTGGGGAATTTGTTACAGAAAGAGTTGGATTGGCCTTTATAACATCATCATTGTTTGTAATCGTACATGTATAGTTATTTCCAGCAACAATCGTGATTGTTCCATCTACTGCACAGTCTCCAGAAATAGTTCCTGTGTATCCTACGAATGCATTTTCACTGACCTTATACGCGCCTCCAGCTGGAGTGATGATAAAATCCTTTCCTGTCTCAGAACCAGATGTTGGACTTGCAAAACTACTGCCTCCACCGTTCGGAACATCAACATTTGAAGAATTTTTAACACGAATAGTGAAATCAGAAGCAACGGCTGTACCTGGGAATAGGTTGTCATTCACCACGTGCTTTTTTACAGTAAGAACTGCAGTCGTTGGTGGGGCAACACAAAATGTCTGCAAATTTGCAGATCCGTCGTTTCCACTTGAGCCTTGGTGATACAAGACTACTGAAAGAGAGGAACTCGCGGCAATAGGAGTATGAGTTACGGTAAGATCAAAATCGGCGTTCTTCCCAGGCATCGCTGGTACCGTATTATATGAGAGGGTTGTAGTTACTCCATCGCCCCAGTTGATATCAACATGGTGCTGCGTATCTGTCCCCTGGTTACCAGTATGACCTTTTATTTTAAGCGTAAGAGGACCAGCGATACATGGAATTGTAGAAGTAACTGGAATTCCATTTATTTCATAAATCTGAACATAGGCGGTAGTAGTTGCTGCAATAGCTTTTAGAGAGAAATTTATTCCCAAAAAGAGTACAGCAATAATAATGAAAGAGAGAGCTTTTGATAATTTATTTTTCATAATAATGATAGATAATTAATAAAAATGGTAAAAACGACGTGTATACGTTAGTTCTAATAAGAAAGGTGCTTTATATTTTTGATACTACTGAAAAAAACGAAAATGTCAATGAGGGAGACCCCAAAACCCTCTCAGGTGTGCATAAGGAGTGGATAAGGGGGTAAAATTTGCATTTTCTATCATTATGTGGTACTATTTTTGACAGATTTTCGCAGTTACCAGGACCCGTAATACAAACATACCCCCACCCGAAATAGTAAAAACAGCGTGGTTGGAAACAGTAACAAATAGGGCGAAAACGTACATTAAATTTCAAACAATTAAAATCACAAAGAATGGCAGATTTAAAGTCTAAAATTAGCAAAGAAAAAGAACTTGATACACTCAGGTGCGGTATTATGGCAGGCATAGTGCTTGATCTATTTAATCAATCAAAGAAGAAACGACTTGAAAGCAAAATAAAGCTCACGCTGACAGACCCCGCAATAGCGTCAGCTGCTCTTAAAATTGTTGGTGATGGTGTTGATTTTTTCAACAGCGAACACCAGGACGTACTTTATACAACCCCAAAGGATAAAATTACGGATTCGATTTTTCTTCAAACGATGGTTAAAAATTTCACCGGAAACGGCACGAACGATCTTGCAATAACCTTGGAATTCGACAAGGCGGTATTGGCAGGTAAAAATCGCGCTGAGATACTACAGGCAAAATCAGTGCATGTTGAATGCCATGAAATCGGATTCATAAAGCAGGCATTTGATCTTTCAAACCGCGGCTCTCTTTTAGAACTTCCGGAGATGGAAGCTAAGGAAGAAGCTGTGCTGGCTTAAACTTAATTTTTAATTGTTATTTAACATCCTACCCCGTAGACGCATGCGTTTATGGGGTAGTATTTTTTTATATTAAAAATGCCCAGTAAATGTCGGGTAGAAATTGAAAAAACCATACAATATCGCTGTAAAATTGAGTGCTGCGTGGGCAATCGAGATTAGAATCAGGTTCGGATATTTATAATATATTGCTGCAAAACCAAGCCCGCCAACGAAGGCCAAAGGGAGCGAAAGTGCTGGGTTTGGATACATAATATGAAGTAAGGAAAATAATCCTGCATTCACCAGAATGATGAGCCACCATTTCTTTAATGCTTTTTCAAGCACCGGCATAAGAAACCCTCGAAATGCAAATTCTTGAAAAAAACTGACTGGAATAAACAGAAGGACAAAAGCTGGCTTGGTCCACCAAAATGGCAATGGTTCATGATTTAAATATTCTCCAAACTGCGCAAGTCCGACAATACAAATAATTGTAAATAGTAGATATACAACCATTTGTTTAGTTGGAGTATGTTTCTGTATTCCTAGCTCAGATAAACTCCAATTCTGATGAATAACAACCGCCAGCATTAACAACGCGGAACCAGCAAGTACCACCATCCGATAATCTATTGGTAAAATGTGATAATAAATCAAAAGAATCGGCAGTACAAAAAGATAAAAAATGTAGATGAGTGCCAACTCTTTATCTAGTATAGTATTCATGATGTATTAGTGTACAAACAATTGATAGAAAAACGTCACTACCGGATCAACGGTCGGACCATAGACGATAGAAGCGCCTAATGCGCCTGTTGTGGTAACAGCAAAGAGTCCTGAAAGTGCCAAAATCACGAGCACCCAAGATTTCATGATAAAAAGCTGTATGTTAGTAAGAATCGTCCATATTTTTTGAATTATTTTTTTCTGCTCAAGCCGTGTCATGAAATCTGAGAGGTCTTGATTGATCCAAGAAATAAGGTAGGCAATCGCGATGATACTGAAAATAAGCGTGGTGATGTTTGCCCACAGTGAATGGATTTCCACTATTTTATGAAACGTAGGATCATTCGAGAGATGTTCTGCCATCTCCCCTGTTGCGAGAGCAATTTTCGCAGCAACAATACCTGCCACAACTAAAAAAAGTTTGATATAAAACCATTCGCGCCGTACAAGTATTTTTTTAAAACGAATCAATTCCAGAATCGCATACACAGTAAAAAGAGCAACTGGAAAATGCACAAAAATAGGGTGAATATTCATGAACTCATTTTACTCCGTTCTATAAAATACACCAAGAGAAGTTGGGTATACTACGAGTAGATAGAGGATGTCTTATTTTTAAAAAAATGTTCAAAAAGAAATACCACACCCATTGCAATCAACGCGCCCAAAAATGCCACCGCCATATCTTTGGGTGCATCAAATATATCTCCTTGAATCCCTAAAAATGTACTTGAAGCTGATGGGCTCACATGGACTGCCGCAACCCATTCAAAAATCTCATATAGTGCTCCAAGTGAGAGAATAAGTGAAAGCGGGACAAGATGATTGTAATGATTCCGGTTTCCAGTTTTAGTGATAAACATTTCACGAATCGGATAAAACCAAAGGACCCCGAAGGCAAAATGAGTTACCCGATCATACATATTCCGCGTTGTATGCAACAGAGAACCAATCCACTGACCAAACGAGACACCTACGACACTATAATGAGAAGAGATAAGTGGCAACACCATGTAGATAGTAATCAACGTGTACGAAATATCAGAAAGTTTAAAATGTCTGGCTATTAAAATAATAACCGGCGCAGCAATTAAAACTGGAAGTGCTTCCAAAAACCAATCAATTCGTGATTGAGGATTGATAGCAGACCAAATGACGGTCGCAATAAAAATAAACAGGAGAAACCACCGGTAATTAGTCATATGTACAATATTATACGTGGAAGTATTGAAAAAGGCACCAAACTAGGCCTTATTTACATGGAGTGCATTCGGATGACGTTGACTCCACGCATAAAGTGCCACCGCAGCTGAAGCAGCCACATTCAAAGATTCACATTGTTTATGCATTGGAATAGAGAGGAGCACATCACACATTTTTCGTGTTTCAGTCCGCAAGCCAGCACCTTCATTACCAAGCACAAATACGGTTGGTGATTCAAAGACTTCAGTCGTGATGGATTGCTTTGATTCCCCTGCCATTCCATAACTCCAAAATCCGCGCTCTTTGAGGTCGCGAAGTGTGCTATTTACATTACCGATAGAAACGAGCGGTACCCGAAATGCCATACCAGCTGAAACTTTCACCACCGCACCAGTGATTGGAGCTTGGTTGTGTTCTGGAATTAAAATACCTGAAATACCAAACGCAGCAGCGGTGCGAATGATTGCACCTACATTTTGCGGATCCTGTAATTCACCTAGAAGTACGAGACAGGTATTTGGATTGGGTTTTAGAGTTTTGATGAATTCACTATATGGCTTCACGAGTCGATCAAGTGAAAGACGTCCAATAACTCCTTGGTGTTTTGCCCCACGATCAAGTCCACCGGTTGCATCATTACCATTCAAATCTCCAATCGGAATCTTGGCTTTTTCAAGAATTCTGATCAACTCCTTATCATTTCGCGCAGATAAAAAGACCTTCTGTATTACCTGTGGTGCGTTGCGTACAGCTTCCTCAACTGCATGTTTTCCGTAAATGTAAATTTTTTCTTGTTTCATTGGGAATTTTTTGAGCACTCATTATATAACGAATTTTGAAAAAAATCAAGTAGCTGATTTTTATTCTGCAAACTGCAATGAGTGCAATTTCTTATACGTCGGACTCTTTTTCAAGAGCTCTCTGTGTGTACCCATAGCCTCTATAGTGCCCTGGTTGAAAACTAAAATCGTATCGGCATGAATGACTGTAGAGAGCCTGTGCGCGATGATGAATGATGTACGATTTTGAATGAGTGCATTTGTCGCTTCTGTTATCAGCTGTTCACTTTCAGTATCCAGATGACTTGTCGCTTCATCAAGAATAAGAATTCTTGGATCACGAAGCACCGCCCGCGCAATACCAACACGCTGACGCTCACCTCCTGAGAGTTTAATACCACGCTCACCTACCACTGTTTCGTATCCCTTGTCGAGTTTTAAAATAAAATCATGTGCAAGGGCCGTCTTGGCAGCATTTTCAATCTGCTCTTTTGTTATGCCATCTTTTCCATAGGCAATATTCTCCAAAACCGTACGTGAAAAGAGATCAACCTCTTGCGGAACCACGGCAATCTGCTCACGCAGGCTCGCCTGCGTCACATCACGTATATCATTCCCATCAATCAATATACTTCCCTTGTCCGGATCATATGAACGAAGGAGAAGATTTATGAAGGTAGTTTTACCTGAACCCGATCGCCCAACAAGCGCGACTGTCGTGCCTGAAGGAATACTGATATCAATATCTCGAAGCGCCCAGTCACCATTATTGCGATACGAAAATGAAACATTTTTAAATTCAATCTTCTCCTGAAGTGGAGGTAAAGATCGTGCATCTTTTTTATCAGCCACATGTAGTGGTTCATCCAAGATAGCAAAAAGTCGATCAACACGCGTTAGATTTCGACGAATACGCGTGAAGAGTGATGAGAGTGATGAGAGTGGTTGATACGCCATATTTTGGAGCGTTACATACAATACGAAGTCACCGATCGTTGCAGTACCACGAAGCACAAACCATGCAGAAAGGCCAAGCACCGCGACGCGTCCCGCGGTCGCGATCGCTGCTTGAATCGTCTCGACCCTACCCCAAAGTCGCTCAGCACTATATTGAATTTCTCGGGCCTTACCCATCAACATCTGATGATTTTTAATCTCACGATCCTCTTGTGAGAATTTTTTTACCGTCAGCACATTACTTGCTACATCATACATCTCCTTTGAAACAGCTTCAAAAGAATCGTTCGACTGTTGTTCGATTTCATAAATCCTATTTGCAATATATGCAGTCGCCCACAAATAAATTGGAAATGGGACCAATATCGCAATCGCAATCCACACATTCATGTATAAAAGTGCGATAAATGATCCGAGGAAAATAATGAGTGGCGGTATGATTCTCGTTCCAATAATGTCATTGACAACTGTATAGAAAGAGATACCCCCGCGTTCAATACGTCCAATAATCTGCCCACTCGAAGAGCTATGATGGAATAGTGAATGAAGTGTCAGATATTTTTTGAATGCGAGACTGCGGACAATATCCTCCACTTTTGTCGTCATAGTAAATAGGTGGTAATTATAGACTGATTGAAGGACACTACTTATGAGTGTCGCCACCAGAATACCGACTGCAGCATAGATGAGGGTCATCCATGGAACCGCACCGCCATTTTTCACAAAAGCAGCTAAGGAATCAATGAGAGTCTTTGAAATAAATGGCACAATGATACTTGCAGCTTGAGAGATCGTGATAAGTATAATCAAAAAAGCGACCGCCTTTTTACGGTCTTTGAAATATGAGGCGATGCGTTTAAGCGTAGCAGGTTTTTTCTGTTCTGACATTATGTATTTCATATTAGCACAAATAGCACGGTCTAAGACCTGTGTATTGTGAAGTTATTTGGTGATAGTCTCAAGCACGGGCTCTTGTGGAACGTACTCAACATTGAATCTGAGGCGTCCAATAACCTGACCATTTTTGGTCAATACATTAATTCTCCACTGGCCGGGAGGCACTGTATTTTTCACTGAGTATGTTCGGAAACCCCCATCTCGCCCACCAAACACAGGAAGTGGTAAGCGGTTTTGAGTCACCCAACTCTGAGCACTAACATCATAGAGTTGCCACTCGTGAAAAACATCTGTTTGGAAATTACTTGGAGAAAATACTGCGCTGTATGCATAGAGCGGATCACCAGGCACAATATGCAATGTTGGTACACGGAAAAGTCGAGCAAACCAATTCTCCTCTTCTGTCGTCACAATATATTCGCCTGTATCCTTCTTCTCTAGTGAGTGATACACTTGCCCATCTTTGAGGGCGAACGGTATTGGTGGAATAAAATTCAAGAAATAGAGAATGTTCACTACCACAAAAATGGCCAAAATTGTCCGCGAAACGAGATGTCGATTCACCACAAATCGTTCATATGCAAATTTCTGTAGTATCCCGAGATAGAGAATCATAACTAAAACCGAAATGATGCTCGAGAGCATAAATACTCCCGCTCCAATCAAGTGCAAGATAACCGGTACGATATAGATAAAAAATGAGTATAGTGAAAGGTAGAAAAGCCCGATCTGAAATACCAATCGTGAGCGGTGACGCTTCAGACGTTCATTCATCACGAACGCAACCGCAAGAATAAGCAAGAAAGGCCAAGTCACCGACAACGCTGCTGAACGAAAATAAAATACCAAAAACGTCGAGAGTAATCCTCCAAACGTAAACTGCATAATGGCGATGAGCCAGAAATGCAGCTGATCGACTTTCTTTTTGTTCTCAAGTTTATTTGCCCAAAAAATACAAATAGCGACAACAAGCAAGTGTTCAATAATCCAAAAATTCTCCCAGAAGAAGTCCACACGCTTGAGTGCAACCGCATTAAAAACGAAACCGCCAATAAGTGCGAAAGACGATATCGGTCGTTCATATTTTGTATACCATGTATGCGCGCGAGAAATAATGTGTTTCATACAGAGAAATTGCCTATGACGTCATTTTACTTCATTAAAAATAACCTCACAAGCGCGATTTTATTTATCGAGATCAAATGTCTCGTCAATACGAATCTGACTGACAAATTCTGGAACGTGTGAGACGAGAATCATCGCACCTTGATATTGATCGAGTGCTTTCGCAATAATCGGCAAGTGACGGAAATTGATGTGATTGGTCGGCTCATCGAGAATAAGTAATCCTGGGCGCTGGAGCACGAGTCGCGCAAACGCTACAAGCCCCTTCTGTCCTTCTGATAGACTGCCAATTTTTGTATGAATCATTTCACCCGTGATCAGAAACCCAGCTGCCACGCTACGCATTTTCTCTTCATCAAGCTTCATGCCGGTACTTAAAATAACATCCGCAAGTGACTTATATACTGTATCTTCGAAGTTGAGTGTTGAGAAATCTTGGCGATAATATCCAACACGAATACCTTCTTTGATAGTTGCACCTTTAGATTTTCCGGATGCGAGCGTTTCCAAAAGTGTACTTTTACCGATACCGTTCGGGCCTTTCAGAATCAAGCGCTGATTTTTCTTGAGTGATATATGCGCCGTGCGACTTACAATCTTGTGATTCTTCATCATCGTAAATGAA
>JAHFNN010000026.1 GCA_023267315.1 Candidatus Nomurabacteria bacterium
ATACATCACAAGTCACATACACCGTCGGCAAGAAGTGCATCTCCACTGCAATCTCACCGTTACCTTCACACGCTTCACAACGACCACCTTTCACATTGAACGAAAATCGATTTGCTTTCCATCCACGAAGACGAGCTTCTTCTGAAGTCGCAAACAAATCACGAATGTGTGTAAAACATCCCGTATACGTTGCAATGTTTGAACGAGGTGTACGACCAATTGGTGATTGATCGATTAATATTGCACGAGATAAATATTCAGTACCAGTGAATGATGCCGCATTATATATTTTTGCGCTTCGGTATGCGCGTTCATAACGTGCTTGGAGGTTTTTGTGAAGGATCTCATACATGAATGAACTTTTTCCAGAACCAGATACACCAGTAATAGCCACGAGTCGCCCGAGTGGAACTTCTACATTTAAATTTTTGATACTAAATACTTTTCCACCAGCAATCTTAAGTGAACCCTTATCGGCATCGCGGCGCTTTTCAGGAATTTCAATTTTCGCTTCACCACGTAGATACGCAAGTGTACGAGATTTTGAAGGATTTGTTTTTGCATCAAGCAGTTTTGGTAGCCAATCTGCGACAATGACTTCCCCACCATGCACACCAGCCTTTGGACCGATATCAATAATATAGTCAGATGCATAAATGGTTTCTTCATCGTGTTCCACAACTAAAATAGTATTACCGAGATCACGGAGGTCTTCGAGTGTTTTAATGAGACGAGCATTGTCGTGTTGATGGAGTCCGATAGTTGGCTCATCGAGAACATAGAGTGCACCAACGAGTCGAGAGCCCAATTGTGACGCCAGACGAATACGTTGTGATTCACCGCCCGAGAGTGTTGATGCTCGTCGATCGAGTGAGAGATATTCCAAACCAACATTCAACATGAATTGAAGTCGAGCCTCGATTTCTTTAATCACTACTTTTGAAATTTCTTTTTCCTGTGGAGTCAGTTTGAGATCAATAAAAAAATCTGTCGCATTTTCAATTGAAAAACTAGTGAGATTTACGATATTTACTTTTTTTGAACCAAGGAACACATTCAATGCTTCAGGTCGCAAGCGCGCACCGTTACATATATCACATAATTCTGATCCACCAAAAAATTTAGTTCCCAATCCGTTACATGCGGGACATGCACCGTACGGAGAGTTGAATGAAAATAATCGTGGTTCAACTTCTGGAAATGAGAAACCATCGTTTGGACAAGAGAATTTATTGGAGAGAATTGTTTCTTCTTCTCCCACTTTAATCGCGACTAATCCTTCTGCTTCAAGAAGTGACCGTTCAACAGCTTCTGAAAGACGCATCTTGCTATCCGCTGGTGAATCTTTAAATTCATGAAGTGCGAACGAGTCGACTAATATATCGATTGTGTGTTTCTTCTGTTTCGAAAGCTCAATGCGATCACGCAAATTTTTTACCACACCATCCAGACGCACTTTCTGGAAACCCTTGCCCAACATATCGTAGAGCAACTGATAGTATTCACCTTTGCGACCACGTACTACAGGAGCATAAATTTCAACGGGAATTTCATTCCATTCAACACCCATGACTGATTTCTTTCCCTTGTTTGATTTCGCATATTCATCCACTTTTCCAAGTACAAAAGCAATAATTTCTTCATTTGAAAGTTTCTTAATTTCTTCTCCACAGGTAAGACAGTGAGGATGACCAATGCGCGCATACAGCACACGGAGATAATCGTAAATTTCAGTAATGGTCGCCACTGTTGAACGCGGATTGTTTGAACGAGATTTCTGGTCGATTGAAATTGCAGGAGATAACCCCGTGATCTCATCCACATCAGGCTTTGGCATTTGATTCAAAAATTGTCGCGCATAGGCAGAAAGCGATTCAACATATCGACGCTGACCTTCAGCAAAGATGGTATCAAATGCGAGCGAGCTTTTACCTGAACCTGACATACCAGTAATAACCACCATTTTATTGCGTGGCATCGTAACCGTTATATTTTTTAGGTTGTGTGTCCGAGCTCCTTTTACAACGATATTTTCTTGTGGCTGGCTGTTTTTCATATTTTTATAGAGTTCTCGGTCACACATAATTTTCTGCTGAAAATTTGCGCGACCCCGCCTCGCGCCGTCGCGCTCCGGCCTTGCGAAGCTCCAAGTCTTCGCTTCTCACCTTTGACTATTATTTTATCAGTATCTGGTTTTTTCATAACATAAGCGCACCCGCCAAGTACGCTTGGGGGTGTATATCTATATTCAATTACAGGTTTATTATACCATATAATCGAGTTTTGAAAAGAATGAATCTTAGAATTTGGTAAATCGGTGGACTTCACTTCGAGGCAATATTTCAGCCCTAAAACAACAGCAAAATTCACCTGAAGACACTTTCTCTTTATTTATTGTATCAATACGAGTTTCTTCTAGCGAGTCTTTTTGGTACATAAATGAAAGATCATTCTTGAGTTCCTCTAAGAGTTTTTCATATGAATGAATACCGTAAATAATGAGATCAGTATATATAACAAGCTGCCCACCTGGTCGAAGGATTCGAATAGCTTCATTCAAAAGATTACGGCGCTCGATGTAAAAAGGATCTTCATTTTTACTTGTTCGTAAAATCGGTCGATTAATCGAACCATTCTTATTATTTATTGTGACGCTATCGCCATCACGATCCCAATCATGATGAATTGGTGCCGACAATGTATTCGAAATAACAACCTCATCAACTGAGTTGTCGGGTAAATTTATTGTTGTCGCATCAGACACCACGAGTACTGGATCGAGAGGAATGGTATACCCATTCTTAACATGAGTTTCGAGTGCCTTCTTCGCAAACTCAATATTTTCTTCACTTACATCGATAGCTGCATATTCATCCTCGGTCTTCCAAGGAATTCGATATCGAACAAAATATGGAGTTCTTCCGCCACCAAGTTCTAAAATTTTTCTCATATTTTTTATTCTTCAGCTGAATTTTCACGAGCCATTTTTTGTTTCAAAACAACAATTTCATCTCGAAGGATCGCCGCCGTTTCGAAATCCAGTTCTTTTACCGCTCGACTCATTTCTTTTTCTTTCAGCTTAATTATTTTATCATAGACAACATTTTTACGTTCTTCATCAGAGAGACGTGAGAGTTTCTTTTCTTCTTTTTTATTGAGCGCTTTTGACGCTCGTTCAAAAATCTGCACATCAAGCGAGAGTTCGGCATTCACTGCTTTGGCATGTTCAGACTCCATTTGCTCTGTAATATCTTTGATCTGTTTTTTAATAGTCTTTGGTGTGATGCCATGTTTCGTATTGTATGCAACCTGAATCGCACGACGACGATTAGTCTCACTGATCGCCCGCTCCATCGAACCAGTCATATTATCAGCATACAGAATCACCCGGCCAAGGACATTTCGCGCTGCACGACCAATCGTCTGAATGAGTGATGTTTCGCTTCGCAAGAATCCTTCTTTATCTGCATCCAAAATTCCAATAAGTTCTACCTCTGGCAAATCCAAACCTTCACGGAGCAAGTTCACACCGACAATACAATCAAACTCCCCTTTTCTAAATTGTGTGAGAATTTTTATGCGATCGATTGTTTTGATATCACTATGTAAATATTCAGCTTGGATTTTACGTTCCTTAAGATACGCTGCCAAATCTTCAGCCATTTTCTTGGTCAACGTTGTCGCGATCACACGTCCACCACCTTTAATTGTTTTTTCTGTTTCTTCTATAAAGTCTTGAACCTGACCTGGATATTTTCCTTTTGGTACGATTGGCTTCAAAGAAATCTCAGGATCAATAAGTCCAGTTGGACGAATGATTTGCTCTACGATTTGATCACTCTTTTCTCGCTCAAAATCAGAAGGTGTTGCTGAGGTGTAAATCACCTGCCCAATACGCTCTTCAAATTCTGGAAACTTGAGTGGACGATTATCCTGTGCTGAAGGTAGTCGAAAGCCGAATTCCACCAGCGTTTTTTTTCGGGAAGCATCACCAGCGTACATTCCTCCAAGTTGTGGTACCGTCACGTGCGATTCATCAATCACCGTCAAAAAATCAGGACTTCCATCTTCTTTATGCGGGAAATATGAAAGTAATGTTTCTGGTGGATCCCCTGCTTTTTTACCTGAGAGATGGCGCGAGTAATTTTCAATACCAGAACAGTATCCGATTTCTCGAATCATCGCCAAATCATAATTTGTACGACGCTTAATACGCTCAGCTTCCAAAAGCTTTCCTTCTTTTTCAAATTTTTTGAGTTGAGTTGCGAGCTCTGCCTTGATAGCCTTCAATGCCTTATCTTTCTTTTCCTTATTGGTCAAAAAGTGCTTCGTTGGGAAAAGAAAAATAGATTGTGGTTCTTCCAAAATTTGTGATGTCACTGGGTCAATCTTTAGGATTCTTGAAATCTGTCCACCCAAAAATTCAACACTATACGTAAAGGTTTCCGACACCGGCATAATTTCAACTTTATTACCGATTGCACGGAATTGGCCTGACGAGAGATCGGCATTGGTACGCACAAAGTGAATCGAAATCAAATTCGAAAGAAAATCAGTACGTGCTATTTTCATACCAAGCTCAATATGTAAATGCTCTTCGAGATATTCTGCAGGTGAACCTAGACCATAAATACACGACACAGACGCAACAATAATCACGTCTTTACGAGTAAGCAGTGCTTGAGTCGAGGCGTGACGCAAACGATCGATTTCTTGGTTGATCTGCGCATCCTTCTCAATATAAGTATCAGTTACCGGCATATACGCTTCCGGCTGATAGTAGTCATAGTATGAAACAAAATAATGCACCGCATGATCAGGAAAAAATTCGCGATACTCTTGTGCAAGCTGTGCAGCAAGTGTTTTATTATGGGCAATAATAAGTGTTGGCTTACTGTATTGTTCAATAACATTCGCAATCGTAAACGTCTTTCCAGAACCAGTCACACCCAAAAGAGTCTGCTTTTGCATACCCTTTTTGAGTCCCGCCATCAATTTCTTTATAGCTTCCGGCTGGTCGCCAGCTGGAGCCCAGTCACTGTGTAATTTAAATACGCCCATAAAGACGAGTGTACCGCAAAGGAGGAAATAAAAAAAGCGCTTACCGTATGGATATAAAGGTAAGCGCTAGACCTGCATGCAGGGCGGTCTTAACATGGAGTAAGGTTCCCTGTACAACCCATAGAGAGTTTGTACAAATTTTTACCATGAAGGAGGTGCCGAGGAGATCCGGTCTAAGAGTACATCTCGTCTCTTATTTTCTCAAGTTTAGTGATTAGTTCCGGATCAGTAATTTTCTGGAATCGTGGAAATGTTTTTCCATCTTTGGTAACTGTCCCGGTAAACATTGCAAGTGGACGAACCCAGAAACGCTTCCCTGCTTTATACACTAAGGCGCTTTCATACAATGGTCGATATATCACGACCGCATCTTTTAAAAATTCCGCTGGATCATCACCATGAACACCACCGGATTCTGTACTAAAAGCCGTACCAATAACTTCATATGCAAACGGCATCTCGGCTCTTTTAAAGTGGTAATAAAATCCTTTTTCTGGTTCTTGCATATAGATATTAACTCTTTAAATACTTTTCCAGAAACGCTTTTTTAAATTCGTAAAATGTATTATCAATAATCGCAGAACGCATATCGTCTACCAAATGAATCAAGAAATACATATTGTGAATTGAAGCTAACACTCCCGCCAGCATTTCTTTGGCACGAAAAAGATGTGCAACATATGCACGAGAATAATTCTTACATGTATAGCATTCACAATCTAACTCTATCGCAGTAAAATCACGCTGATATTCGGTATTCTGAATAATCATTCGGCCAGTTTTTGTATACAGCGTTCCGTTTCTTCCATGGCGAGTCGGGGTTACACAATCAAATAGATCAACACCATTTTCAACTCCCATAAATAAATCTTCTGGTTCACCAATACCAAGCAAGTGGCGAGGCTTCTCTTCTGGTAACACATCATTCACCCACTTCACTGCTGTCGACATATCCTCTTTTGCAAATGAACCACCAATACCAAATCCATCAAACTCTGCACCATCATCGGATTTCATTTCTGAAATAATTTTGGCAGATTTTTTACGGAGCTCTTCCACCCGCCCTCCCTGCACAATACCAAAGAGCGCTTGTGTCTCGGCATTCTTTTTTGAATGATGAAAATTTAAACTTCGCTTTGCCCACGCATGCGTACGCTCAAGCGCTTCTTCTTGATACCGCAAATCTTCAGCTGGTGACGTACACTCATCAAATGCAAATATAATATCTGCGCCAATATTGTGTTGAATCTCGATTGATTTCTCAGGAGTAATATAATGCAAATCACCATTGATATGTGAACGAAATGATACACCGTCATTACCAATTGTCGCAAGACGAGGCATACCATCATCCACGCTTGAACGTTCAGCGATCATAAGGGAGGGATCAGTCACACTCACTACTTTTGAAATATCCTTGCCATACGCTGCGCCTAATGAAAAGACCTGGAAACCACCTGAGTCAGTCATGGTTGGACCATCCCAATGCATGAACTTCCCTAAACCGCCTGCGTCACGAACAATCTCATCACCTGGCTGTAAAAATAAGTGGTACGTATTCGCAAGTACCACCTGTACTCCAATATCCTTCATTTGCTCTGGAGTGATAGCTTTGAGTGTTGCCTTTGTTCCCACCGCAACAAACGATGGCGTTTGTATAACACCATGCGGAGTTTGGAGCGTACCAGCACGTCCAAGCGAACCTTCAAGCTTTTTTTCAATTTTAAAATCAATTGGTTTCAAAACTATTTTTCGATTTCTATAAAATGCAGTTCAAAAATATTTACCGGACTTTTCATCAGCACTTTTTGGAATGGGTCACGTGGGTCCGAAAGTGTATCTTCCACAGTCGCGATAGGAGTGATTGAAAGACCAGGAACTACTACGAGCGAACCCTTTGGAACCACTATATCTCGAGGAAGTGTGAGCGCAAAATTCCCCGCTCCGAGTCCTTCTGCTTCGCCCACGATCTTCTTGTCTCCAATTTCTACTTGTAGTTTCTCTCCTGGAGTCGAATATAATTTTATTTTTGAACTCAGTGGATCAACTTCAGCAACTTCACCAATCAAAATATCACCTTCAGTAAATACTTTCTTTCCAACAACAACACCGGCATTGCTTCCCACGTCAACAATCAAAGTATCGTAGAGTGAACGATTTGGTTTCTGTAATACAGCTCCCAAAATAACACTTTTTGAAACTGATCTGCTGAGTAATGCTTTGAGTTGTGTATTTTCTAGCGTCAGTGCGTCACTCACAATTTGTTTTTCCTTGAGTGTTTCATTTTCTGCTTTAAGTGCAGTATTTTCAGTAAGTAAACTCTCTTTACTACCAAAGAGAAGCGTTAAAAATCCACTATTCCCCACCGCGGCTTCTTGATGCATGACAGGCGCTGATAGCGACGAGCTCGTCCATGAGAGCGCACGAAATATCGGACCACGAGCTAAGAAAAATACAATAATCAAAAATACTCCTCCAGCAATCCATATATTTTTGTTTGGATTGCGTGGACGATTAAACATGTTGTTTTTATCTTGGAGGTAAGGCATCTTGAGTATTCAACAAAACATCTCTATAGAATTCAATATCATCTAAAATCACACCCGTACCACGAGCGACCGCTGAAAGAGGATCGTCAGCAACATAAATCGGAATCTTGAGTGCCACTTCTAAGAGTGCGCCCAATCCTTGAATAAGTGCTCCGCCTCCCACTAACACAATACCTCGATTCATAACATCAGATAAAATTTCAGGTGGAGTCGTCTCGAGTACTTCTTTAATACCATCAATGAGATTGTTGATGGATGACGACATCGCCTCGCGAATATCTGAGTCGGTTACAATCACTTCGCGAGGAAGACCAGTTACCAAATCACGACCACGCACTTCTGCTTCCATAAAAGTCCCTGGTTGCACCGCACCAATAGCAATCTTCACGTTCTCAGCAGTTTTTTCTCCAATCAAAAGCTTAAATTCATCGCGCAGGTATGAAATAATATCGGTATTGAATTTATCGCCAGCAATGCGTAAATTTTTCGACTGCACAATTCCGCCGAGCGATATGACTGCAATATCGGTCGTCCCTCCACCAATATCAACAATCATCGATCCTACTGGATCCTTAATCGGAAGACGGATACCGATAGCAGCAGCCATCGGCTCTTCAACGATATATACCTCACGTGCGCCAGCAGATTTTGCAGCATCGTACACTGCACGTGCTTCAACGTTCGTCACGCCAGACGGTACACCAATGACGACTCGTGGCCACAAAAATTTCTTGGACATTTTTTCTGTCTTACCGATAAGGTACGCGAGCATTTCTTCGGTCACCTCGAAATCAGAAATAACACCATCCACGAGTGGACGGACTGCTTTGATATGCGCTGGCGTACGGCCGAGCATTTGTTTTGCTTCTGAACCGACAGCGACAATGCGCCCCGTCTTTTGATTCACCGCAACAACTGATGGTTCATTGATCACAATGCCGTGCCCACGCAAATACACTAAGGTATTTGCGGTACCCAAATCGATGCCGATGTCATTTGAAAATACTTTGTAAAACTTTTTGAGCATAAAACTTATTCCTGTACCTTGGTGATTAGTTCAAACAATTCTTCCTTCCCGACAATCTTTCCTTTTTCTTCTGTTCGCTTCTTTATTTCATACCCCTTATCTTTCAAACTACGCTCAGAAACGACAATTCGATATGGAATACCAATAAGGTCAGAGTCTGCGAATTTTTCACCAGCAGAGGTTCCGGTTCGATCATCAAATAGCACTGTAATATTTTTATCACCAAGTTCTTTATAGAGAGTCTCTGCTGCTGTTCGAGCTTCGGCATTTTCTCCCAAGACAAGCAGATGTACTTTAAACGGAGCAATATTTTCTGGCCAAATAATTCCCTTATCATCGGAGAGTACTTCAACTACCGTCCCCATAAGTCGGCCGAGACCAATACCATAACTACCCATGATGACCAATTTCTCTTCCCCCGTTTCATTTTTATAGTTCAAATCAAATGGTTCTGAGAACTTTGTTCCAAGTGAAAAAATATTACCCACTTCAACAGCGCGCTGTTCTACCAGTTCCTCTTTTTTCAAACCAAGACTTTCAAGAACTTCATCTGTATACACTTCTTTATTCACCGAGATACCTTTGTTCTCATCAATATAGATAGTATCCTCGCCAGCTCCGGTTAGTGTCTGAAACTCATGAGAGAACTTCGAAAATGTACCACCTGAAGCGAATGTCATGTACGTCAAATGCCCAATACCACAACGTTGAAAGATATTTTTGTAGGCCTGTTTTGCTTTTTCATAAAATTCAGTGTGTTCTGCTTCATCTTTTGAAAAAGAGTACAGTGCTTTCCAATAAAATTCTCTTCCGCGTAGAATTCCGGATTTTGCGCGTGGTTCGTTTCTAAAAATAGTTTTAAAATCGTATGGATAGATCGGTAGATCTTTATAGGAACTCACATACTGTTTTAAAATACTCGCATGAGCTTCTTCATTGGTAAATGACAATCCAACCTCTCCTCCATTTTTTAATTTTGTTTTAAACCAATTGTCTACCACTTTGTCATCCCATCTGTTTGATTTCTCCCAGACTTCCTTACTTTGAATAACAGCAGTTCTCATTTCAATACCACCAATTGCATCCATTTCTTCCCGGATTATCTCTTCGATATTCTTGAGTACTCGGAGACCCATTGGTAAATATGAATACACACCAGCCATTTCCTTATAAATGAACCCTGCGCGTATCAAGAGCTCAGCATTCTTTGCCACCTCATCAGCTGGAGCCTCTTTTTGAGTTTTTGTGAATAATTTAGATTGAAGCATGTGCCTTATAATACTCTAAAGGAGACGATAAATCCAGGGGTACTTTGCTGTGTAAAAATATAAAAAACTTAATCATCTTTGAGCAGTAAAACTTAAAAATCATTTAAATAGTTCGTTATTTTAAAATGATTTATTACTTTGTCAACCCTTCCCAAATCCCCTTCTTTATAGTAGTATATGGGCATCTCCGTGAGGGGTCTTTTTTATTAAGAACCCCTTGTAAATAAGCTGTAATGCTTAAAAACGGTGACGCCGACTCGTCGAAAGGTCGGAATTAATTAATAAGTAGATTTTACATATGTCAGAACAAAAACTAGAAGAACGCATGAGTAAGTTGTTCACGGCTGGCGCACACTATGGATATTCCAAGACGCGTCGCCACCCATCGGTCGCACCATTTATCCTTACCACCAAGAACCGTGTCGACATCGTCGACCTCGAAAAGACGGAAATGATGTTGGATAAAGCGCTCGAATTTATAAAAAAGCTTTCATCTCAAGGAAAGCAAATCATTTTTGTCGGTGTTAAACCTGAAGCAAAGAAAATAATCACAAACGCTTCCCTCTCTATGGATATGCCGTATGTTACGGAACGATGGATCGGAGGAACACTTACAAACTTCCCAGAAATCAAAAAGCGTATTGCTCGTCTTGAAGAGCTCCGCAGTAAGAAAGAAAAAGGTGAACTTGATGTGTATACAAAAAAGGAACGTCTCTTGATCGACGAGCAGATTGAAAAGCTTGGCCGATTCTTCGGAGGACTCGTATTGGTTAAGAAGATGCCTGACGCACTTTTTGTTATCGACTCAAAGCGTGAACATATCGCGGTCACTGAAGCAAAAAAGGCAGGGATTCCTGTTATTGCACTCGTTAATACCGATACAAACATCCGCGAAATCGAATACCCAATACTTGCAAACGATGCATCTGTATCCTCTATTGAATTTTTCATCCAAGAAGTCGTGAAGGCTTTCAAGGATGGACAGC
>JAHFNN010000027.1 GCA_023267315.1 Candidatus Nomurabacteria bacterium
AACAATAATTGAAACTCGAAATACTCTACAATGAGTATTTTTTGTTTCCCAAAAAAATTATGACCACAAAAACAGCAGAATTTGTAAGCCCTAAGCATCCAGATAAAATTTGCGATTTCATCGCGGATTCAATCCTGGATGCATATCTAGCCTTGGATAAAAATAGTCGCGTTGCGGTAGAGGTAATGGGTGGTCATGGGCTTATTATCATCAATGGCGAAGTTACCAGTAGTGGCACTCCAGATGTAGAACGAATTGTGCAAAATATCGTCGGACAAAATTATAGAGTTATTTCAAATCTCGTACGTCAGAGTCCAGAAATCGCGCGTGGAGTAGATACAGGAGGTGCTGGAGATCAAGGAATTATGAAAGGATACGCCACTAGTCAGACAAAAAGTATGCTTCCACTAGAATACGAACTCGCACGAGATCTCTGTATGAAAATATTTGAAAAATATCCTTATGATGGAAAAACGCAAGTCACAATTCAAGATGGAAAAGTGCA
Organism: Candidatus Nomurabacteria bacterium; assembly: GCA_023267315.1. Classification (GTDB taxonomy): domain Bacteria; phylum Patescibacteriota; class Minisyncoccia; order Phycocordibacterales; family UBA9973; genus JAHFNN01. The sequence goes on from JAHFNN010000027.1 coordinate 506, forward strand.
GACGGTCGTCGCTAGTTTTCAAAATACAAAAAATGAAGAGTTACTACCGTTTGTAAAAAAGAATATTACTGCCTCGGAATATTTAATTAATCCAGCAGGGGAATGGAATCAGGGAGGATTCGACGCCGACACAGGTTTATCTGGGCGTAAACTCATTGTCGATAACTATGGTCCTGAGATTGCAATTGGTGGTGGATCATTTTCTGGAAAAGATTGCACCAAAGTAGATCGTTCTGGTGCATACATTGCACGTAAAATAGCAGTTGATCTCGTAAAAAAAGGTGCAACAGAAGTTTTTGTAAAATTAGCGTATGCAATAGGGAAGGCTGACCCCGTAATGGCCTCTGCGATAGTAGATGGGAAGGATCAAACAATTACAGGATACGACCTGACCCCAAAAGGTATTCGAGAAACCCTGCATTTAAACACCATTATATTTGCTGATACTTGCACCTGGGGTCATTTTGGACGGAGCTTCCCATGGGATGTATCCTAGAGGCCCTAGGAGGTAAATTTTAGGATATATGGTATAATAGACGCATTATTAAGGGTGCGTTAATAACCGCCAAGGCGTAAGGCTACGGCGAATAAAATACAACATATGCCAGCAGCAAAAGTATCTGCATTTATGAAGCCAATGACTATCAGCGCCGATTTGGCAGCAGTCGTCGGAAAAGGTCCGATGCCTCGTTCTGAAGTCGTAAAGGCACTCTGGGTCTACATCAAGAAGAATAATCTTCAAGATCCTAAGAACAAGCGTAATATCAACGCTGATGCTAATCTAAAGAAAGTATTCGGTGGAAAGGCAACAGTTTCGATGTTTGAAATGACAAAGCTTGTTTCAAAACACCTCTCATAATAAAAAATAAATTTATTATCAAAAAAATCTCCCACTTCGGGAGGTTTTTTTGATTTATCTGAAGTTCACGACTATACTATATGTATGACAAGAAAAACCTTTACAGAAAAAGTTTTACATGTTGTAAAAAATATTCCAAGAGGGAAGACACTTACCTATAAAGAAGTCGCTAATCGAGCCGGCAGTCCGAATGCATCGCGCGCAGTAGGCTCTATTTTGAAGCAAAATTATAATCCAGCCATCCCATGTCATAGAGTCATTCGAAGTGATGGAGAGACTGGTGAATATAATCGTGGCAGAATAGAGAAAATTAGAAAATTAAAAGCTGAGGGTGCAATTTAAATGTATTAATCCACTGACTCAATCTTCTCATTGCAAGAAAGGCGCAGCCTTGTATAATTACTGTATATGAGTTCAAAATCAATTCTTATTATCGTGTTATTGGCAGTACTCGCAATCGCGTACGTTTTTTGGTGGGGTACGAATAAAAATAGTCAAAATGGACAGGGTTCAACTGATCCAGCTATCACATACTGCACATCCAATGATGGAGTCGTGAACACAGCAACAACTGAAGATGGAATAAAGACTACATACTGCATCTTCAAAGATCATTCATCTTGTGAAGTCTGGGCATACTATCGTAATGAATGCGTTCCTGGCGAAATCAACAACAACTAAGTCGGCTGGAAAAAATTAATAACTAAATAAGTTTAAAAAATATGAAAAAAGGATATAAAGAAGATATCGAGGCTTTAACTCTTGCAAATGAAAATTTTCGTCATGTTTTATACACGGGAGCGCATAGTCAGCTTGTGGTTATGGCACTTAAACCACGCGAAGAAATCGGTGAAGAAGTTCATGCTGAGAGCGATCAATTTTTCAGGTTTGAGGAGGGAACTGGGCGCGCTATTTTAAATGACACGACATATGAGATTCATGCAGGTGATGTACTTATCATTCCAGCTGGAACAAAACATAACATCATCAATTTGAGTGATTTAAATTTTTTGAAGATGTACACGCTCTATAGTCCAGCACACCACAAAGATGGTGTAATTCATGCCACAAAAGAAGCAGCTGAGGCTGATACTGAACACTTCGATGGAAAGACTACAGAGCAGGAGTAGCGCCACCCTTATTTTAAAGGGCTGTAGTGTCGTAAAAGATATATTGTGCGACACTACCATACTCTCGAGAGAGGGCCTGAAAACTCCTCCCCCTAAGACAGTCCATCCATGAAATGCAATTCATGGTGATTGATATCAAAACTCTAAGTAATATATTTTTTACAAATAATTTCTAGACGCGAAAATTAATTTAAAAATATAAATTTAAAAAAACTATTCCGATTTTAACTGGAATAGTTTTTGTTAATAGAGTCCCCTCTTTTGGCTGATTTTTAAGAAAAGGGCTTCTTTAGTTATATACGCTGATACAGGTATTGAAGTTCGCGACTCCAGCATTATATGTTTCGATTTCAGCTTTAATTTTTGTCAGCAATGCATTATATGATTCAACCGCTTGATTGTATGCAGTCACTTTATTTGAATACTCTGAATCATATTTAGATGTCGCATCAAGGTCTGTTCTTTGCTTCTCTAATTCGGCCTGCATCACCGCAAGCGACTGCTGTTCATTCTCTATAGTATTAGACAAATTCTTATCTACCTGCAAACACGTAGAAAGTGGTACACCGAAATGCTGCACTCCAATCCACACCTTGCGTCCCTTATACATGCCAGTACCAACAGCTACGCCAATTTCTTTATATTTCGTATTTAAGATATTTGCTCTGTGTCCTGGTGAATTCATCCACGCGTCAACAAGATCAGCATTACTCGTAAATCCTCCAAGTGCTAGATTCTCTCCCACCATGATATAATCATATCCAGCAGCTTGCACGACATCTCCCGGTCCAACATTCGTCAGAGAAACGTGTTCAAAATACTGTTTATCAAACATATCTTTTAGTTTTGCCTGAGCTGAAGTATCGAGTGTGGCATTTTCAGTAAGTGCCGGTAAGTTCCCATTCTTAAGGCGAGCTTGATTGGTGAGATCAATCACCCCCTCCTTTGTGAGTGTCGCAGATGTTTCTGCAACATCATTTGAGAGAAGACCCGACGTTTTAATGAGCTTTTTAAAACTAAGTGGCGAAACGTTTAAAGAAACATTTCCAGCAGTACTCGAGTTTGCAGAATCAGCTACGATCGCTGGTGGTAGGTCATGCAGCACTTTTTGTGCAATAAATGATACAAGCGGCTTTCGTATTGCAAACAAGAGAACACCTAAGAGCACGATTAAAGTTATAATAACTGTTAGTTTTTTTCCACTGTTATCCATAGTGTAAATATTATATATCTATCCTAAATTGAATCCTAGTCTTAACATGAAGTTGATTTTTGATATCCCGCGTTCTCTGCATCAGCTTCAGTGGTAAAATATATCTTATTGGCATCACTCAAGCTTTTGGCAGCAGCACAATCGGTGGCATAGTATTTCTTGCCACGTTTCGAAGCAACAAAGGCGCCTGATCCTGAAGAAACAGCTTTTTGTACCCCTCCCGCACTAGATCCTGAGGCTTTTGTAGAACCTGGCTTGATTAACAAATCTGGTACGGCACTATAGTCTATTTTGACAGAATCCTGTGATTCCCTAGCCGAAAGCCTCCCTAAACCAAAGGACGTTGTTCCCACAAGGAATATGATGAGGAGGATATAAATGTCCTTCGCGAGAGGGGTATTTGAAAAGGTCTTGATTTTTTGGGTAATATTGTGTATACTCATACCGCTCTAATTATAAGTAATATTGTACGAGTTAGCCAGTATTTTCCCTTGTTTTGACCACATATTTTGGCTAGATCTACGAATCAACATGGCACATAGAAAAGCCGGCGGTAGCGCCAAAAATTTAAGAGATTCAAATCCAAAGTACTTGGGTACTAAACTCTACGATGGTCAGAAGGCAATCTCCGGATCTGTCATTATCCGTCAGCGAGGTACACGCATCCTTCCAGGAAAGAATGTCGGAACTGGAAAAGATCATACCCTCTTTGCACTCAAAGACGGTACCGTTAAATTTGGAACAAAAAGAAAGGTTCACTTCAACGGAAAAACTATTCTCAAAAAAACAGTGAACGTTATCTAATCTCACAATAAAAAATATCCCGCATATGCGGGATATTTTTTATTGTGATTTATTATTTTTCAGGATTGATTGAGAGCGTGAATGCTCCTTTCTTTTTAGCAATAGTCACGGGAATAGTGAATTCTCCAAAACTCTTGATAGGCTCCTCAAGATCAATGAATGATTCATCAATCGAGATACGGTGATGTTTTAGCAATGCGGCTGATATATCTTTAGCGTGGATGCTTGAGAATAAATGTCCTTGCGCATTACCCTTTTTTGTCATAACAACGGTAATACCAGAAAGTGATTCAAGATTTTTATCAAGAAGCTTCGCCTCAACTTCCTTTTCGATACGCAATTCCTCCTTTTTCTTTTCAATTTTTTTCAAAACATCAGCAGTCGCTGGTTGTGCCAATTTCTTCGGAAAAAGAAAATTAGCAGCATATCCATCATTCACCTCTTTTACCTCATTGCGCTTTCCGATACGCGGAACGTCAGCTAAAAACAAGACTTTCATATAGTTTTTTATTATTTATTAAGCACGGAAACGGCTGCATCTAATTGTGGGTCGAGTTTCTGATCAACATCTTTTTGTGTGATCGAAGCTGCGACATCTGGAGTGAGTCCATGATCATTGATAGAAGTGCCATTTGGTGTAAACCATTTTGCAATCGTTATTTTGACTGCAGTATCTTTAGTGACCGGAAGCATCTCTTGAACAGAACCCTTACCATAACTTTGTGTACCCACAAGCGTTGCAATCTTATAATCTTGGAATGCTCCCGCCAAAATTTCTGAAGCTGAAGCTGATCCACTGTCTATCAATATAGCCACTTTTGGATTCTTGTCAAAGAGGTTGTAACCATGACTTCGGTAGGTCTGCTTTTCATTTGGCTTACCTGAATCCTCAATCACCACAGGTTTACCACCTGGGATAAACCAGCTTGCCATATCCACCGCAGCTTCAAGATACCCTCCTGGATTGCCACGTAAATCAATAATGAGTTTCTGGTCACCAGATGCTTTGAATTCTTTGAGCGCATTTGCAAAAAGTGTTGGTGATGTTTGTGTGAATGTAAATAGTCTAATCACAAAGATACCATCCTTACGCGCGTCAGTTTCAAGTGTTGGAACATCAATCGTGTCGCGAACGATTGAAATCTCACGCGGAGCACTCTCTCCATCACGGAAAATCGTCAGCGTTACGCTTGTTCCCTTTTCTCCGCGAATAAGCGAAATTGCTTTTTCAACAGTCATATCAGAGGTAATTTGCTTATCAATTTTCAAAATTTTATCACCAGCCTTTATCCCCGCTTTTTCAGCTGGAGTATCTTTGAGCGGAGAAATGACAGTAATAACTTTATCCTTCATGCCGACTTCCATACCCACACCAGTGAATGAGCCATTCAAACTCGATTGAAATTGTTCATTTTCAGCTGGTGGGAAGAATGTAGTATATGGATCATTGAATGAAGCTGCCAATCCTGAGATAGCTCCGTACACACGGTCTTGAGCTGTCGTTTTTGAAGCATCTGGGTGTTTGTCATCCAACATTCGCCAAACTTGCCAAAATGGACCAAAGTCAGCCTTGATATCTGCAGGCACTTCTTTATTGTCTATGCCGGTAATAAAAGATACTGATGGGCGATTGTTGAAACCCATGTACACACCGAACACAAATGAACCCACACAGAGTATGAGTGTCGCGACAATATAGAGAGAACTTTTTTGAATTTTTTTCATTACTTCAAAGTATCTCAAAAAAAGAATGCACGGTCAAATTAATTTTGTGTAATACCATCTTTTGGAAGAAACGCACTCTCTGTGTATTTATTTGACGGGTCCCACATGAGCCACGAAGTAAGTTTTACATCGTAGGTCGCTTGAATTTGAGTACGTACCATTTGTGATGTGTAGATGGCACCAAGATTAAAATCCTGAAGCCACGGGCGCAGTTTTTGCGGATCTTCACCCATTGTTACGACGCGTTCGTATGCACGTTGCATTGAATCATGGATGACTTCATATGGTTTTACAGCTGGATTCAAATATCCATTCCAGTGTGGCGGAAAGTGTGATGGATATACCATTGGATCAACGTAGTCAAAATACGGCATCGCATTTTCAAGCACCTGACCAATACCAAGATCATCTTTATTTGAAGTCACCATGCCGAATAAATCCGCAGATGTTTTCACTCCGGTGTCTTTCAAATGATCATGCAAATATACAAAAAACTCTTTTATAACTTCCGCTTTCACTCGCTTCAATGAAACAGGAAATGCAATATCACGCATATTACCATCAGATGGGAAGCGAATATAGTCAAAGTTGAGTTCATCAAAACCCACATCATATGAAGCTTTACTAATAGCAATGAGATGATCCCAGACAACCTGCGACCCAGGATCCAAATAATTGATACCTTTTCGGTCAGCCCACAATCCCCCATCGCTTGCACGTTTTACCGCAACTTCCGCATGCAGTTTTGCATAGTATGGATCCTGGAAAGACGTGATACGACCAATGACATAAATATTTTTACCATGCAAAGAATTGATAAATTCTTTTATATCAGAAATAGTACAGCGATCAGAGAGATATGCATCGAGTGATGGATCGTCAGTTTTAAATGAAATTTTACCGCTAAAATCTTTGATATCGATCACGATCGCATTTATTTCCTTCCGATCAATCATCGCGACAACATTTGCACGCAATTTTGGTGTGCCTGCAATACAACTCGTCATATATACACCCTTGATTGCTTCAGGTGCCGGGATGTGAGTTATTGGAATTTCAGGCACTGGTGATTGAGTACTGTCAGCTGATTTGATTTCAGTATTCTTTAAATCAATATCACTTTTTACGAGTGTTTGACTTGTGTCAGATTTTGAAGCATCCAGATTTTTGAATTTTTCAGTACCTAAATTAGGTGCGATAAAATAGAAAAATACCAGAACAAGAATACCTGTCCCGGCAATAGTATAGATCTCTTTATTTTTTTTAGATTTCTTGGCCTTCATCTGAAATAAGATTTGACTCACTTTGCGAAGACATGTCGTGTGTCTGTGCAGACAAGTTAAGTTCTTTTTTATTTACAGAAGTATGCGAAGAAACAGTATTTTCTTTCTTAAGTTTCAATCGAGAAACCTCTTTATGTATACGATAACTCACATACATAATAAGCAATCCGAAGATAATATAGAGGATATTGCGCATCCGATCAGGAAAACCTGAAAACTGCATAAGCGCTATCACCAGACCTGATAAAAATATGATTCGCTGTTTTGACATAAAGAAATTATAACCTATTTAGGGATCAAAATCTACTTTAGGCGCTTACAATAACAACAAATTCTCCGCGTACTTTGTCGGGATGATTTGTAAAATATTCGAGGACGTACTTCGGTGTACCAGAAACAATTTGTTCATATATTTTTGTGAGTTCACGAGCTACAACCACGGTACGAGTATCAGCTATCTTTTCATTTAAAGATTCGAGTGTCTTTAAAATTCGGTGTGGAGATTCATAAAATACAGCTGTTCGCTTCATCGCCTGTATCTCTGTGAATAATGTCTCTCGCCCTTTCTTATGTGGTAAAAATCCTAGAAAAGTATACTCGGATGATGGAATGCCTGATATAGAAAGTGCTGCAACAACCGCTGATGGTCCAGGGATCGTCACCACTTTTGCATTTTCGCCAAAAGCTTCACGGATTTGCGCAACGAGAAGTACACCCGGATCAGAAATAGCCGGAGTCCCTGCATCAGTAATAAGAGCGAGGTCTTTACCCTCTTTGAGGAGTTCAATTATTTTATTCGATTTTGAAACACCGCTGTGGGCGTGATACGAAATAAGTGGAGTCTGTATCTCATATTTTTCAAGGAGTTTTTTTGATGTACGCGTATCTTCGCACAAAATAGTCGCGACTGATTTGAGTATTTTTTCAGCGCGATACGTAATATCATCGCGGTTTCCAATCGGAGTTGCGACAACATAGAGTGTCCCTATAGCATCAGAATTCATGGCTGGAATTATATCATAAATAAAAAAAGCCAGGCCGTATTAGGTACCTGGACTTCACTCACCCCAAAAAAAATTCAGGGCGTTGTTTCAATGGTAAGTTGTGGTAAGTAACTTTGTACCCTATTATAGCAGGGTATGAAAAAGATGTCAACTACCACTCGCCTACCCTTTTTAAACCTTATTCAATATGTTTGCTTTTGAGTTTTTGTATGCACCCCACTTTTCTTCACACGATGTATCACAAAATGCGCTCTCATTGTGTGGAGCACAATCTCTGCAGACTAAAAAGTGTCGGTGACACATCAGATTGGCACAGTTTACATAGCGCTCAGATGGCACGTTGCACTTTTCGCAATTACCGATGATGGTGAGATTTTCTGGAGTATTAAAATGCATCGTAATGCGATTATCAAATACATAGAGCGATCCTTTGAAATCTTTTCCAGGATATTTTTCCATATACGACACGATACCGCCGTCGAGTTGGTATACGTCATTGAATCCTTGCTTCTTCAAAAATCCTGAAGCTTTCTCGCAACGTACACCCCCAGTACACACAGTAAGCACGGTCTTGTCTTTCAAGTTTTCTAATTCAACAACCCGCTCACGTAAATCTCGAAAATTCTGCAGGCCTGGAAAGATAGTCCCTTCAAACTTCCCAACCTTGAGTTCATAGTCATTGCGCATATCGACAATATAAAATTCGCGGCCTTCGTCATACCACTGCTTGAGTTCATCTGGCTTTAAGTGAACACCGGTGACTTCGTTCGGATCAAAATCATTTTCATGTAAATGAAGCGACACGATTTCATTCCTGACTTTTACAGAGAGTCGCGGAAATGCATCGCCAGTACCAGGACTCTTTTTCCAGTGGATGTCAGCAAAGCGTGGATCTGCTTTCATGATTTCCATGTACTTCTCTGTATTTTCTGTAGTACCCTCAAAGGTACCGTTAATACCCTCTTTGGCGACAATCATCCGTCCACGCATATCAAGACCCTTTAAAAGCTCAATTTGAGCCTTTTTGAGAGCCTCTGGGTCATCGATGTGGACATATTTGTAGAATAAAATGATTGTATACACAGCGGTACAAATGTAACATATTTTGGTCTTTTGCTCAAAAAATAAAAATATAACTTAAAGACAATCCCGTAGATAACAACACGACCGCGTTGTTATCTACGGGATAAAAGTTAAAACTCCATAAAACAAAAACCGCTCCATTACGGAGCGGTTTTTGTTTACTTAAAATTTATTTATTCTCTGGATTCTCTTCTTTTCCTTCGCCTTCGCGGACTTCGGGATTTTGAGGTTCAGCAGTCGTATCTTTGGTATCAGTTGCGCCAGCTTTCGCCATTGCTTCACCGATCTTCGACATTTCAGCTGAGAGCGCTTCTGTTGCTTTCTTGAGTGCATCCATATCGCTTCCCTCTTTTGCAGTTTTTACTGCAGTAATTTGATCTTCCACACTTTTCTTAAGCGATGCATCTACTTTGTCGCCATAATCCTTGAGTGATTTCTCGGCAGTAAAGATGAGCATCTCAGCAGTGTTCTTGTGGTCTGCCATTTCCTTTTTCTTCGCATCTTCTTCAGCGTGCATTTCTGCATCTTTCTGCATCTTCTCAATATCTTCTTTTGAAAGTCCTGATGATGCTTCGATACGAATCGTCTGTGTCTTTCCAGAAGCTTTATCCATCGCCTTCACATTGAGTATTCCATTTGCATCCACATCAAAGGTTACTTCTACTTGTGGCATACCGCGTGGTGCTGGTGGAATTCCATCGAGAATGAATCGTCCGAGCGATTTATTATCAGACGCCATTGGTCGTTCACCTTGCGTAATGTGGATTTCTACCGAAGTCTGATTGTCAGCTGCAGTAGAGAAGACTTGTGATTTCTGTGAAGGAATCGTGGTGTTTTTTTCGATAAGTTTTGTAGAAACGCCGCCCAATGTTTCGATACCGAGTGATAGTGGGATCACATCCAAGAGAAGCACATCACGTACTTCACCTTTCAACACTCCACCTTGCACCGCAGCACCGAGCGCAACGACTTCATCTGGATTCACACCCATGTGTGGTTCTTTGTTGAAGAAATCTTTCACCGCCTTTTGCATTGCAGGCATTCGAGTCTGTCCACCCACGAGAATCACTTCATTGATTTCACCTACTTTAAATGGTGAGGCTTCTACTGCACGTTTGGTGATCATCATTGCGCGATCAATAAATTCTGCGCAGAGATTTTCAAGATCTGCACGAGTCATTTTGCGGACAAGGTGTAATGGTCCAGCATCAGAAGATGTGATGAATGGAATATTGATTTCAGTATCTACAGCTGTAGAGAGTTCAATCTTTGCTT